>NZ_JANSIO010000411.1:0-6826 GCF_047462195.1 Synechococcus sp. R3-13
AGGTGCTCGGCGTAGTCGATGTCGGCCCGCAAAGTATGCAAAGGGATCCGCCCCTCCCGCGTCCATTCGGTGCGGGCAATCTCGGCCCCGTTCAGACGCCCGGCAATTTGGATTTTGATCCCTTGTACGCCTGCCCGCTGGGCCCGTTGGATTACCTGGCGCACGATGCGGCGAAAAGCAATCCGCCGTTCCAACTGTTGGGCGATATTTTCCGCCAGCAAGGTCGCTTCGGCGTCGGCACGGGTGACCTCTACTACATTGATGCGAATGGTTCGTTCGCCGCCACCTCGTGAACCAGGGCTTTGTCCCGCTAGCGCGGACAGCTCTTTCTGTAGACCTTGGCGCAAAGTCTCTAGGCTGGATCCGCCCCGACCCACAACTACCCCAGGGCGAGCAGCCCGGATCTCCAGGTCAATTTGATCCGCTTTGCGCTCGATTTGGATATCGGCCAAACCAGCACTGCTCAATTGCTTGGTCAGGTAGGTGCGAATCTGATCATCCTCCTGTAACAGGGCTGGATAGCGGGCCGGATCGGCAAACCAGCGGCTGCGATGTTCTTTAATCACGCCGAGGCGGAAACCGGTGGGGTGGATCTTCTGTCCCATGGTGGTTAAGGGGTAGAGGTCTGGGAATACGGAAGGTTAGGAAGCTGTCACCACTTCAGCTCCTATGGGCCGGACGGCGATGGTGATGTGGCAGGTGCGCTTGCGAATGGGGTAGGCCCGCCCTTGGGCGCGGGGGCGAAACCGTTTCAGGACGGGCCCCTGATCAGCATAGGCCTGGCTGATCACCAGATCCCGGGGATCCAAGCCGTTGTTGTGCTCTGCGTTGGCCACCGCCGAGCGCAGCACCTTACGAACCGGCTCACAGGCAGCGTAGGGCATGAACTCCAGCAGGATGAGGGCATCGGCATAGGTGCGCCCGCGGATCTGATCCAGCACCCGCCGCACTTTGAAGGGGGACATGCGGATGTAGCGGGCTACCGCTTTAACCTCAGGGGATGAATCAGCCATGGCGCTCTCCCTCCTGCTCAATACTGTCCTACTCGTTGTTTATCTCAACGGCGGGCGGCTTTTTTGTCGCTACCCGCGTGGCCACGGAAGGTACGGGTGGGGACAAATTCCCCCAGCTTGTGACCCACCATCTGGTCAGTGATGTAGATGGGCACATGTTGCTTGCCGTTGTGAACGGCGATGGTGTGGCCGATCATGACCGGCAAGATGGTGCTGGCCCGCGACCAGGTCTTGATCATGTGCTTCTCGTTGCGCTCGTTCATCTTCTCCACCTTGAGAAGCAGCTTGGCATCCACAAAGGGGCCTTTTTTCAGCGAACGTCCCATAAGAACCTCAACTGTTTGACAAGCAATGACCATCGAAGAAGCTTCAGGAAGCGCATGGCCAGACGGCTATTGGGCAGCCCTTCCGCCCTTGTCTCGACGGCCCCCGCGACGGCGACCGCGCACGATGAACTTGCTGCTGGGCTTGTTGCGTTTGCGGGTTTTGTATCCCAGGGTGGGCTTACCCCAAGGGGTGACGGGGGTACTGCGGCCTATGGGGGCTCGCCCTTCCCCGCCACCATGGGGATGATCCACAGGGTTCATCACCGAGCCACGCACCTTAGGACGGCGCCCCAACCAACGACTGCGACCCGCCTTGCCCAGGCTGATGTTGTTGTGGTCAACATTGCCCAGTTGGCCGATGGTGGCGTAGCACTCGCCGCGGATCATGCGGACTTCGCCGGAGGGCAGCTTGAGGGAGACATATTTGCCTTCTCTGGCCACCACTTGAGCGCCAGCCCCGGCGGCGCGAACGATCTGCCCGCCGCGACCGGGATACAGCTCCACATTGTGAACCACCGTTCCCAAGGGGATCCGCTCCAGGGGCATGGCATTGCCGATCTCAAAGGGGGCCTCTGGCCCGGCCATGATGGTGGCTCCCACCTGTAGGTTGCGGGGAGCGAGGATGTAGCGTTTCTCGCCGTCTTCGTATTCCACCAGGCAGATGTGGGCGCTACGGTTGGGATCGTACTCCACAGTTTTGACGGTCGCCGGGATCCCGCGCTTGTCGCGACGGAAGTCGATGATGCGGTAAAGCCGCTTGTGGCCACCACCGCGGTGCCGGCAGGTGATGACGCCACGGTTGTTGCGCCCTTTCTTGCGGTGAATAAATTGCAGCAGCGACTTTTCCGGTCTGGGCCGCTTGCCGTTCTCGTCACGGGACAGCTCCTCGAAGTCAGAGACCGTCATGTGACGGGTGCTGGGGGTGTAAGGTCGGAGAGTACGAATGCCCATGGCTCGGGTAGGGGTGGGGGATGGGATGACAACAACTCAAAAAGGGGGGTTAGGTGTCCGGGAAGAGGGTAATGGAATCTCCCTCGGCCAAGGTCACAATGGCTCGCTTGGGACGGGTGCGGTAGCCCACAAAGCGGCCCACCCGCCGTTGCTTGCGCGGGAGCTTCAGGGTGTTGACGGAAGTAACTCGCACGCGGAACATTTCTTCGACGGCAGCTCGGATGAGCGGCTTGGTGGCGGTGGGCAGCACTTCAAAGACATATTTGCGCTGCTCCCTCAAGGCGGTTGCCTTTTCGGTGATGACGGGGCGCAACAGGACGTCGGCCAGGATCCGCTTGCTCTCAGTCATCGCTTTCCTCCTCTTCTGGGGCTGCTTCGGCCTCTTCTACCGTTGACGGCTCTGCTCCTTGAGCCAGTTCTTCTGCTGGATCTTGGGGCTCTTCGGTTTGCTCTTCTGGCCCCTGCGGATCTGCTGGACGTCCTTGGAGGGCAGCTTGGTTTTCCTGGGCCTCAGGTTGGGCTGGGGTTTGCTCTGCTTCCTCGTGTTCGCTTTCTGGAACGGCCTGATCTTCCGGCCCATCTCCGGGCAGGGCCTGATCTTCGGCTAGGTCGGCCTGAGGTGCATCCTCAGAGGGAGTCTCCAGAACTGCCGGCGCAGCGTCGGATCCCCAACGGGCCTTGAGCTGCTCTAGGGCAGAAACGGTGATCAGCACCCAATCGACGTTGAGCAGATCGAAAACGTTGATCTGATCCAGGCCGATCAGCTTAACGCGGGCGATGTTGCGCACGGCCCGCTCTACGGCTTCCGAGCGTTCGGCAACGATGAGCAGAGCCGATTGATCTTCCATCACCCCCCAGCGCAGCAAAGCCTGGGCCACAGCACGGGTTTTGGGCGGGTTGAGCTGCTCCTGGAAATCCTCCACGACGATCAGGTCTTCCACCCGACTTTGCAGAGCGGTGCGCAGGGCCAGTTGCCGTTCTTTGCGGTTCATGGCCAGGTTGTATTCCCGCTTGCGGGGGCCGAAGATCACCCCCCCTTTGCGCCAAAGTGGGGAGCGGATGGAGCCGGCACGGGCCCGACCGGTGCCTTTCTGCTTCCAAGGCTTGCGACCGCCGCCGCGCACCTCAGCTCGGGTCTTGGTGTGGGCGTTGCCCTGACGAGCATTGGTCATCTGCCGGCGCAGTGCCAGATAGAGAATGTGGGCGGCTGTTTCGGGACGAGCAACTTTGAGGCTCAGCTCCGCGCTGCCCACCGTTTCCCCTTGCCAATTTTTCACCACACAACTTGCCATGGTTTCCTCGTCTTTGCGGATGCGGGTCAGCCTTTGCCAGGGATCCCTCCTTAGCGCTTGTTGCCCACCTGCTTGGCAGGGGTGATCTCCAGCAGCCCTCCTTCTACCCCGGGCACGCAACCCTTGATCACCAGCAGATCCCGCTCTGGATCCACCTGCACCAACTGCAATTTGCGGGTGGTGACTCGGCCACCTCCCAACCGCCCCGCCATGCGCATCCCCGGAAACACGCGGCCTGGGGTTGTACCGGCGCCAATGGAGCCCGGTCGGCGGTGGTTTTTGGAGCCGTGGGACATGGGGCCACGACCAAAGTGGTGGCGCTTTTGATAGCCGGCAAACCCTCGCCCGATGGAGGTACCGGCCACATCCACCAATTGGCCAGGGGAGAACATCTCGACGGTAATTTTCTGCCCCAACTGGTAGGCTTCTGGCTGGTCAACCCGGAACTCCCGCAGGTGGCGCAGCAGCTCTGTCACCCCCGCTTTGGTGAGGTGGCCCCGCTGCGCCCGCGTGAGATGCTTTTCGGCAGTGGGCAAGTAGCCCAACTGAATGGCGTTGTAGCCATCTGTGGCTTGGGTTTTGATCTGGGTCACGGTGCAAGGCCCCGCCTGCACGACAGTGACCGGAATGGCCAGCCCTTCTGGAGAGAAGATCTGGGTCATGCCGACTTTTCTTCCGAGGATGCCAAGTGCCACAAGAACCTCCAATCGAGCCTTCACGACTCGTTTTCATCAACTGAGAGCCAGCTCACTCCGACAATCGGCTAGCCGTTCGCGAAGCGGGCCGTAGGCCAATGGCTCAGTTAGCCGGATGGATAGGCATACAGCAATAGCGTGGCAGCAGGAAGCTCAAGACAAAGCTGAGTCTGCCGGCTGAGGCGAAAGAGCAAGGTAGGGATCCCCCGAGGCCAAGTCCAGCGCCGGCAACGCTGAGCCTTTTGCTTAGTTCACCCCCAAAGCTGCACGCCAAACTGCTTTTGTTGAGAGCTGCTCAGACTTACCTGCTAAAGAGGCAGTATCTGGTGTAGCAGCGCGCCGGGTCGCCAAAGCGGATGGACTCAGTTGGCAACGGAAAACAATCATAATGAAGCGAAGGCCCGTTTGTCCAGACTTTTGCTGAGAAAATGGGTTGGTTGGAGAGGCCGGAGAGGGTAAGGGCAGCTCAAGTGGAAGAAAAGAGCCATTGGCCAGGGAAGCCATCTCCCTTCCAAAGTGTAATGGGCTGGGCAGGCAGTGGGCTGACCCAGGCTTGTGTGGATCACTATCGAAGTTTGTTGCAGGCGGGATCCGATCCGGGCCGGGTCTTGTTTTTGGTGCGGAGTCAACGGCAAGCGGATGAGGTGTTGCGGCGCTTGCAGCAGTCCAGTTCGGGCTTGGTGGGGCCGTGGCGGATCGAAACGTTCTTGCAGCGGGTTGGGCGCTCTCTGGCCGATCATTGGCCGCAGGTGTGTGCCCGCCTTCCTCAGTTGCCTCCTCAGTTTGAGCCGATCCCCTTGGCCAAAGATCTCACTCAATTTCTCTGCGAACGAGCTTGCGCTTTGTGCCCTCGGCATGGGGAAGCCTTTGCCGGGGTCGGGCTCAAGGAGTTCCAGATCTGGGATCAGATTAGCAGTGCTGCTTACATTGCGGGGGCTTCGGGTTTGCCGGCAGAGGTGGTGGGATCCCAGCTGGCCCGGGCTTGGCCCGAGGAGGCAGATCCGCGGCGGGCAGAGGCTTTGCAGGCAATGGGCTGCTGTGTGGGTCGGCTGTGGGAGGCAGCGCTTCGGTTGGGATCCCTGGATTTTGGTCTGCAAATTCGGCTGTTTGGCGAACACATCCTGCCGCTAGCGGAGTTTTGGCAAGAGTGGGATCATCTGATCGTAGATCAGGCGGAAGACAGTTGCGGGGTGGCGCTGGAGTTTTACCGGCAGGGGCAAGCCCATCTGCAAAGCCAATTTTTCAGCTACACCCTCGGCGGCGGGGTCTCTTTGACCGGGATCCCGGAAGCTGTGGCCGACTTCTTGATGGAAAAAACGCAGGTTCAGTTTCTGGAGGGGAGCCATCGCGCTTCAGCAGGCATGATCCGCTTGGGGGTGCAGATTGCGCGGGTGCTGGATCCCCCGTTTTCTCATCCGCTGCCTGAGCCGAAGGGGGGGGAGCTGCCGCTGGTGCAAACCCTGGAGGAAGAGACCCAGTTTGCGGCAGTAGAGGCGATGGTTGCCCAAATTCGCCGGCTTTTGGGGGCCGGGATCCCGGCCCATCGCATCGCTGTTTTGCTGCCCCGTATGGATGCGGGGGTGAGCCTGAGCTTGCAGGAGCAGTTGTCGGAAGTGCCGGTTTTGCCGATTGCCCCCTTCCCGGCCTTGATCCGCTATCCTTTGGTGCGGGCGGTGCTGACGGCAGCAGAATTGGCTCACCCTGAGTGGGGCGCTTTTCCTACTTTGCCGGCTTGGCGGCTGATGTTGAGCTGGGTGCTGGGGCTGGATCCCATCCGGGCGGCTCTGTTGGCCGAAGATACCTGGGATCCGGTGGGGCGTTCTCTGCGTCCCCGAACGGCAGTACGGCAGCCAGAGCGAGTAGGGTTTGCCAACCTGGAGCGCTACCAGCGACTGTTCGATTGGCTGCGCGGCTATCATCCCGGCCCTTCATTGGCCGCTTTCTTCCAGCAGTTTTTTGCCGATCACTTAGCCCCGGCGATTGCTTCCCCTCAGGATCAAGAGCTGCTGCGCGTGTTGATGGAAGCGGCACGGCGGTTTCGCCAGGCCTTCCCCGCCGAAGGGGATCCCGCCTTTTTGGCCATGATCCGCTCGGGACAGACCCCCAGCAGCAGCCGCTTCGAGCCCGACTATTCCCGTTACTTGGTAGTTGCAACTCCGGGGGCCTACATCACTCGGGGTTTGGAGGCCGATTACCAATTTTGGTTTGATATCACCAACCCCAGCTGGTCCCGCTCCCTCTGGCATGTGCTCTACAACAGCCGTGTGCTGACGCCGGAATGGGACGGGGAGGTTTTCGATGCGGCGCGGGATTTACAGGCGCGTCAACAGATTTTGGCCCGCACGCTGCTGAACCTCTGTTGCCGCACTCAGAAGGGGCTGTGGCTGGTGCGCTCCAATTTTAATTATCGCGGCGAGGAGAACACCAGTATTCTGGACTACCTGATTTTGAAGGGGTTGAAGGCCATGGCAACCGCCGGCTAAGGGAGAGCCTATCCTGAAAGGGTGCTGGCAACTCAGGTTGTGTTGATCTTTCATTTGAGCCAAAAG
>NZ_JANSIO010000412.1:0-639 GCF_047462195.1 Synechococcus sp. R3-13
TTGAGCTTATTATTGACTAGAGTCATGCTCTGGCCGACTCGTTGGGCGTTTATCATGATGAGCCAGCTTCTTCTCAGCGCAGCACCACCTTGGGGGAGAGCAACAAAGTCAGGGATCCCTGGCGGTAGTCAATCCGGCCTTCGGCAAAGCGCACTTGGGCTAGGCCCGCTTTTTTGAGGGTGATCGCGTGGGCGTTGGCCGGGTTTAGACCAACAGCCGCTTGTACCCACAGGCTCAGATCCGGCTGGTGACCGACCAGAGCCAAAGACGCCAGAGGTTCCCGCTCTGCTTGCCAGCGCACCAGGTCAGCAAAACTGCCCCCCGGAGCCAGCGGCTCAAACACCTCCACAGCTTCGGCCAGGTTCTCGTCCAAAAAGATCTCAGCCGTCTGCCGAGCCCTCACCAAGGGACTGGTGAGCAGGAGATCCCACCTCCAGCCCATGTTCTTGAGCTGGCGGGCAATCTTGCGGCAGCGCCTGCGACCTTCGTCTGTAAGGGCCCGAAAGGCATCCTCGACTTCTGGCCGGGGTTCCTCGGCTATGCCATGGCGAATAAAATCCACGGCCAATTCCTGTCGGGCAGCTTGCTTTTCTGCCGCACCCTGATGGTGCTCCGCACCGCTAACGCGATAGTGCTCCG
>NZ_JANSIO010000412.1:649-2058 GCF_047462195.1 Synechococcus sp. R3-13
AAACGCCCTCCTGTTGTTCAGACCCAGAGACCATAGAACCCCGTCCTGTCAGCGCGAACGGCACTGTCAAATCTTGACTGCCAAATCTTGGAATAACTGTAACTCTCCCAGAATACTGTGGGAAAAAAGCCCACTCCCTCTACGGCAGCACTCCCGCGACAAAACCGGAAGTCATGAAGAAGACGAGGGGTTATGCAGTCGCTGGCTGACCAGAGTGCGCCCCTCCTGGGTGTAGAGCTGCCAGTAGTTCCAGTAGTTGCCAAACACGGACTTCACATAGCCCCGGGTTTCGGGGAAGGGGATCTGCTCCACAAACACATCCGGATCCTCGAAGCCAAAGCGGTTCAGCCATCTGGCCACGTTGCCGGGGCCACCGTTGTAGCTGGCCAGGGCCAGCAAGGTGTTGTCTTGGTAAGTGCGGTGGGTGTAGTCGAAGTACCAGGATCCCAGGTAGAGATTGTCGGCGGGGTTGGTGAGGCTGTACTGGGCCAGGCCGATCTGCTGGGCAATCCAGCGGCCAGTAGCGGGCATCACCTGCATCAAGCCCAAAGCCCCCGAGGCCGAGACGATCTCTGGCTCAAAGCGGGATTCCTGCCGGATCAAAGCCGCCACCATCAAGGGATTGAGGTTAAATTGCCGTGACCAGTGGGCCAAGCCGGGTTGGGCGTAGGGATCCCCGCTCCAGGAATTGTCTGGGCCGGCATAGTAGTGCAGCGGATAGATGGCCTGCCAGAAATCTTGGCGCTGCCTCAACGTCTCCAGCAAGGGATCCGGCTCTTCGCTAAAGCGCAAAGCAGCCACCTGGTTAATGCCCCGCAGGTGCTCTCCGGCGCTGTTGCGCAAAATGCCCGTAACAAAGCGCTCGGCAACGCTCATCTGGCGGGGATCCCGCTGCACCGGAGTTTCGCCCTGCCAGCGTTCCCAGGCCAGTTGGCTGGCTCCCATCAAATGCAGGGTCTGCGTGGCCGCCGAGACCCCCGGCAACGGTTGGCGCACCGGCTGAAAATCCACCTCAACCCTTTTGCGCCCGCTGTAGAAATCCCCCACCGGCCAGCCCAGTTGCACTGCCGACCGCCAGCCGTAGTAGGTGTGGGGAAACTGCCGCAGCACCTGCCGATAGGTTTGCCGAGCCGCAGCGACATCCCCCTGCTGTTCCCGCCATTTGCCCGCCCAGTAGAGCAGTTGTGCCCCCATTTCCGTGTCCCGCTGGGCGGATCCAATCTGTTGAGCTAGGGCGATGGCTTGGCTGAGATTGCCTGCTTGCGCTTGGCTCCAGGCCACTGTCCAGGCGGCGTTGGCCGCAGCTTCGCTGGCCGGAAAGCGATCCCAAAGGGCTTGCCGGGTGGCTTGGGCCGATTGGGGGCTGGCGTTGCGATCATAGAGCTGGCTGAGGCTGAGCAACGCCTCTG
>NZ_JANSIO010000413.1:0-871 GCF_047462195.1 Synechococcus sp. R3-13
AACCATGTTGGTGTAGAAATTAACATGGATCCCTGTGTGGAGGTTGCTGGGGAGCTGCTCCTGAGACGCTGAAGTAGGGGGCCAATGGGGCGAAAAAAGGACTCCGTCCCGCTGGCGCGATGAGAGGCTAGGGAGCAACGACATAGCGATCTTGGGAGAGGCGCTCGTTACCCCGATACACGCTCACCTGCAAATGCTGGGGATCCAGCCGGTGCCGCTCTACACGGATGGGTGGGATCCTCAGGGCGTGGCGGGATCCCCGTCCCAGCACGGACACAATCAGGTTTGGGCCGCGGATCTGAACTCGCAAGCGCACCGGCCAAGGGAAAGGGTTGCGCAGCTTGAGGTCGGCCAAGCCGTACCAAACGGTGGCATCTAAGCCAGGGGGCACCGACTCTACCTGCCGGTAATGGGGGTGCCTCTCCACCACCTCCAGCCCTGCCAAGAGAGCAGCATTGTAAAGGCTGGAGGACACCTGACAGATTCCTCCCCCAACCGAATCCAGGGTTTCGGCCACCATAAACACCGGCGCGGGCACATAGCCTCGTTCCAGGCTGCGCGGCCCCACCACTTGGTTGAAGGAAAAAATCGCTCCTGCCTGTTCCCGTGAGCGTGCTGCAGGCATGATGTAAACCCCATCCAGGCTTTGGGCGGCTTGGCGAATGTTGTGGAGCTGAGAAGGGGTACGCTCCCGCAAAGAAGTCACGTAGTGGCTTAGGGTTGTTGGCGTGGGATCCGTCCACCACAAAGCCAGAAGGGCCAGTAGCGCCCCCACCAACACAGCTAACCTTTGCAGGCCAACCTTTCCTCTCACCTCACACTTTGCCCTTCAGAAGGGGTTTCAAGGACTCCGTCCCGCTGGCGCGAGCGG
>NZ_JANSIO010000414.1:0-4790 GCF_047462195.1 Synechococcus sp. R3-13
CTGCGCATAGCGCGGGTGTCGGGTAGTTTACTTTCGCAAGACTACATCATCCCCTTAGGTGCAGAGCCAGCCGCCGGCTTGGGCTCAGGCTTTTCCACCACAATCGCTTCGGTTGTGAGGTACATTCCGGCTATGGAAGCCGCGTTTTGCAGCGCTGAGCGCACCACTTTGGCCGGATCGACGATCCCCTGGGCAAACATATCCACATAGGTTCCGCTCAGGGCATCGAAGCCAAAGGGCATCTCCTTCTCCAAAACCTTTTCCACCACCACTGACCCTTCCAGACCGGCATTGTGGGCAATCTGAAAGAGAGGGGCCTGCAAGGCTCGGTAAACAATTTCTGCCCCCACCTGTTCTTCCGAGGTCAAGGTTGCCTTGAAAGCCGGGATCCCTTTGGAGAGGTGCAATAGCGTCGCCCCGCCGCCAGGGACGATCCCTTCTTCCACCGCAGCTCGGGTGGCATTCAGAGCATCCTCAATGCGCAGCTTGCGATCTTTGAGTTCTGTTTCAGTGGCAGCCCCCACTTTGATCACCGCCACTCCCCCGGCTAACTTGGCGATGCGTTCTTGCAATTTCTCGCGGTCGTACTCGGAATCGGTGGTTTCCAGTTGCTTGCGAATTTGAGCCACCCGCTTTTCCACCGCCGCTTTGGTGCTGCCATCGGTCACAATGGTGGTCTTGTCTTTGGTGACAGTGATCTTGCGGGCCACCCCCATCATGTCCAGGGTGACCTTATCCAGCTTGATGCCCACATCCTCAGAGATGAGCTGTCCGCCGGTGAGAATGGCGATATCTTCCAGCATGGCTTTGCGCCGATCCCCAAAAGCCGGAGCCTTGACCGCCACCGCATTGAGTACCCCCCGCAGGCGGTTCACCACCAATGTGGCCAGAGCCTCTCCCTCCACATCCTCCGCAATGACCAGAAGAGGCCGACCCTCGCGGGCCACCCGCTCTAGGATGGGCACCAGATCTTGCAGGCTGGAGATCTTGTTGCTGGTAATCAGCAGATAAGCATTCTCATACTCGGCCACCATCCGCTCCGAGTCTGTGACGAAATAGGGGGAAATGTAGCCGCGGTCAAACTGCATCCCCTCCACTACGTCCAACTCGGTTTCCAGCGACTTGGATTCTTCGACCGTGATCACCCCATCTCGCCCTACAGCATCCATGGCCTTGGCGATCATCTCTCCCACTTCGCTGTCGTTGCCGGCAGAGATGGTGGCTACTTCGGCGATGGTCTTACGGCCTTCCACAGCCTTGGCATGAGCCGCAATTTGCTCCACTAAGTAGGCAGTGGTCTTTTCAATGCCGCGCCGCAGAGCCACAGGGTTGGCGCCCGCCGAGATGTTTTTGAGCCCTTCCCGCACCATGCTTTGGGCCAGGATGGTGGCTGTGGTGGTACCATCTCCGGCCACATCGTTGGTCTTAGAGGCCACTTCCCGCATCAACTGGGCGCCTGTGTTCTCCAAGGGATCCGCCAACTCAATTTCCTTGGCAATCGTGACTCCGTCGTTGACGATTTGGGGGGCACCAAACTTCTTCTCCAAGACCACGTTGCGTCCTTTGGGGCCAATCGTAACCTTGATTGCATCCGCCAGTTGGTTGATGCCCTGCTCCAATGCCTTGCGGGCCTCTTCTCTAAACAGAATCCGTTTTGCCATAGAATCCGCGATCCTCGTAAGTCTGACTGGACTCCTACTTTGGGTACTGCCAGGCGGAGTGGGGTTCCCAGGAATCCTCCGGCTCGGCTAGCAGGGAGTTAGCACTCTAAACTCCCGAGTGCCAATCTAGCTCAAAGACGGGAGCCTGAGCAAGATGGGCAGATCCGGAGTCACGTTTTGGCTGACAGGGGGGAGAGGGCTAGGAGTTGCCGCCGATCAGGATGTCGGGAAACTGGGCCTGTGCTTCGCTGATGGGGCGGTTGCGCCCGCCGTTTTGCCAGTAGTTGATGAGTTCGGTGGCTCGGTTAAGCAGCTCGATGCGATCCACTTCGCTGATCCAAGTTTTGCTTTCCAGCTCAGCCTTAAGCTGCTCCCAAGCGTCATCCCGCGGCCAGAAAAAGTAGTGGGTGAGGGGGCTGCGGTTTTTGGCCACCACCTGATCGACGGCAATAGCCAAATCGTTTTCCAACCAGAGGGCTTTTAGGGCGAACTTCGGCAAGGCTCTCTTCTCCTTTGGGCTACTCAACGGACGATCCGATCCTAACCAGGCAGCCTTTCATTCTGACATATGTCCTGTCCATCGGCGGGCCGAGAGCCGGAAGATGGATACGGGCTCAGCCCTGTCTGGGGGCAAAGGGCCCTAGATCACAGAGGGCTGTTTCCCCTTTCAGTACCAAGTCCCGCAGGATGGCGGCGCTGATCGGGGCCAGCAACACTCCATTGCGATAATGGCCGGTGGCAATGAGCAGATTGGCGTAGCCAGGAGCCCAACCCAGGATGGGGGCGCGCTGTCCCACTGGTCGAGGCCGATGGCCGGCCCAATGATCCAACAAAGTTGCTTCGGCCAAAGCCGGGCAGAGTCGGATGGCGCGGGCCAGCAGATCTTGTAGCGCCAGCAGCGTCGGCTCGGGATGAGGGGCCTGAAATTCCACTGTTGCCCCCACCCACAGGGATCCATCCCCCAGGGGAACCAGATGCAGATCCGCGTCGGTGACCACGGGCCCCAGGGGGATCCCGGGAGCTCTGACCCGCAGGGCCTGACCTTTGACCGCTTGCAGGGGCACCTGCAACCCCAGCTCTTTGGCCAGAGGGGAGCTGCCCAGACCTGCCGCCAGGATGACGTGACCTGCCGAGAGGGTGAGAGCGGGCGTGTAAACCGTTTGCAGGCGAAAGGGGGGATCCGAGCTGCGCTGAATCTTCTGGACAGGCTGGTGGAAGAAAAAGCGGGATCCCTTGCGTTGGGCTGCTTCCAAGAGAGCCTGGGTTAGGAGCTTGGGTTGGACTTGTCGATCCTGGGGAGAGTAGATGGCCGCCGCCAGGTCGCTGCGCAGGCCGGGCTGCAGGGATCCCACTTCGGCAAGGCTGAGCAGATCTAGGCGGTAACCTGCTTGTCGGCGGGCCACCAGGGTTTCTTGCCAAGCTTCCACTTCCTCCTCCCTGAGGAGTTTGAGAATGCCGCGCCGATTGACGGGCAAACTCCGGCCCAGGTCTTCCTCCAGCCGCGCGATTAGGGGATCGAACAGCTCCAGGCTTTTTAGACGCAACTGCACCACCTCCCCGCTAGGCTGGCGGCTGCAGATCCCCATCAACACCCCCAGCGACGCGCCCGCGGCGCCTGAGGCCGGCTCCCCGGCATCCACTCCAATGACCGACAGCCCAGCTGTGGCCAATTCGTAGGCAATGGCACAGCCCACCACTCCACAGCCAATCACCAACGCATCACAGTTCAACAGCCCGACCCTCAACGGAGACGCTTTTCGTAGTGATACTCCACAGAGTTGCTGCGATCGTGCAATTCACGAATTTCCGGCAGACGCACATAGCCGAGCCGCTCATAAACCCGATGAGCCGTCGTGAAGCGAGTATCTGTCCACAGATGCAGAGAGTCCGCCTGCTGCTGCCGAGCCGCAAATTCGGCCTGTTCAATCAAACGCCGACCCAAACCTCGACCGCGCACTGCGGGCAGAGTGTAGAGTTTTTTCAGCTCCATGCGCCCAGGGATCCCATCGGGCACAAGGCCGACACAGCCGACCACTTGATCCTGATGCTGCGCCACCCAAAGGGATCCCCCCATCTCCGCGAAAGCTGTGGCAGGCTGAAGCAACTCCGGCACCTCTTCGATATCCAATACACAGCCTGGATACTCCGCAAAGACCACCTGCAAAATGTGGAGCAGAGCTGCACTATCCGAATTTTCAGCAGGACGGATATCGATCTGCATCAAGCAGCGAAGAAAAAGAAATCATCGTTAAGTAAAGCTTTCTCGATTGTACCTGGGCTTGCTCGAGGACTCTGTTTTCTCTGTTTCTCAGGGAGCAGAGGATCCCTGAGGTGAGCAGCTAAGATCGCTAGCATCCCCAACCCCATCTGCCCATGGATACTGAACTGCTGGTTCCCGACGTCGCCGATCTCGTAACAGAGGATGATACCCCGGTGGATAACTTTGCCTCGGAAAAACAGCAGCGCCTCCTGACTGGAGCTCTCTACAGCGCTTTGCGCGGCAAAACCTTTTTAGCAGCGGCAAATGTAGGCATCTACACCGCCATCGGTCGGCCCCCGATTGTGCCGGATGTTTTTCTCAGCCTGGACGTCACGGTGCCGGAGCAATGGTGGGAGAAGCAAAACCGTTGCTACCTGCTCTGGCAATTTGACAAGCCGCCGGATGTGGTGATCGAGATCGTCTCCAACCGCGAAGGCGACGAGCTGGAAGGCAAGCTGAGCCGTTATGAGCAGATGCGAGTTAGCTACTACGCGGTCTTCGATCCCAATCATGAGCTGGGGCCAGAGGAGTTGCGCATTTTCGAACTGCGGGGCCGCCACTACGCGGAAATGACCGAGACCTGGCTAGAACAGGTGGGGCTGGGCCTGACGGTGTGGGAAGGCGTTTTTGAGGGGAAACAAGCTCGCTGGCTGCGCTGGTGTGATGCCCAAGGGCAGTTGCTGCTGACCGGCGATGAACGGGCTGAGTTGGAGCGGGAATGGGCCGAGCAAGAACGCCAAAGGGCGGAGCGAGAACATCAACGGGCGGAGCGTCTGGCGGCAAGATTGCGGGCTTTGGGTGAGGATCCCGATTTGGAGAGCTGAAGCCCAGGGATCCCTTTCAGCTAGAAATCGCAGGAGCCCCGCACT
>NZ_JANSIO010000415.1:0-3192 GCF_047462195.1 Synechococcus sp. R3-13
TGACCCTACGGGTACAGTGCGGGGCTTAGCTAATCCCGCAAGCCCGGTTGGCAGCCTAGATCGTCAAGCCGATCCCCTGCCCATCGTGGTAGGCGGCCAGCAGCAGGTCGGTGGTGGTATCCCAGGCAATCTCCCCCGAGCGCGATAGAGCAATGGCCCCAAAGGAGCGGCGACGTTGGCGGGCCTCTTGAAAAGACTTGGCCATGGCAGCCTTCAGGCTGAGGCCATCTTCCACTCGAATCACAATCCGCGCCGCCAAGCTCTCATCCAAAATATCTTCCCCAACACCGGTGCAACTGACCCCCGCCGCCGCACTGGCATAGGTTCCCGCTGGAGTGGCCGAATCGCTTACTCGCCCCACCCGTTCAAACCCCCGCCCGCCGGTGGAGGTGCCGGCACAGATTTGCCCCTGTTGATCCAGCGCCACCGCCCCCACCGTGCCCATGGCCAGAGCAGTGAGAACCCTAGTTGGGGGATGGGTTTGGCGCAACTGCACCCACTCTTGAACCCGCTTGAGAGTGGCCGGGTCATAGACCGGCAACTGCAGCTCCCGCGCCAGCTCTGCTGCCCCTTGTTCGGCCACCACGCGATCCGGGCTTGATTGCAGAGCCTGGGCCATGAGGATGGGATGCTGAACTCGGCTGACGTTGATCACCCCGCTAAAAGACTGGGTGGCCCCGTTCATGAGAGCGGCGCTCATGCGGATTTGCCCATCCGATTGCAAGACCGACCCCGTCCCAGCATTGTAGAGCGGATCATCCTCCAGCAACTGGCAGGCATGCATCACCGCCGCCTCGGCACTCTGCCCGGCCAATAGCAGCTCGTAGGTGCTCTCCGCCACCTGCCGCAGGGATCCCCTCACTTTTTCCAGGCTGCTTTCCCCTTCCAGGGCGCTGCCGGCTCCGCCGTGGATGATCAGTTTGGGCTGAGGCATGATGAGATTGGTTACCTTGTGAGAACAGTGGAAGACTATATTTTGATTTTCGGGTACAACATCCACCCATGCATCTGCTCCATCCTAGGGATCCCAACGCAAAGGGAGAGGGAGCCTTAAGATAATCCTGTAGATTTGCTAAGCATAGATACTCAAGGGCGATTCTGGTAAAGGGCTGTCGGATTGCAGCCGGCAGGGATCCCCCTGATGGTATGGCACAAGCGAGGTTACATCCATGGCGCTGCCCAGCTTGCACGAGTTTCCTTGGCTGACCACGGTCATCGCTTACCCTGTGTTGGCCGCCCTATTTATTCCCCTGATCCCAGCACCGGCTGGGGATCCCAGTACCCGCGCCTACGCACAAAAGTTGGCCGAGCGGATCCGCTGGTTTGCTTTGTTCATTGCGGTCACGGATCTGCTGATTCTGCTGGCCGGCTTCTATGTCGGCTACGATCCCGGCCAGACAGGTTTGCAACTGCTGGAGCGCTACACCTGGGTACCCCAAGTGGGCTTGAGTTGGTCGGTGGGGGCTGATGGCCTCTCCATGCCCCTGATCCTGCTCACGGCGTTTATCACTACCCTAGCCATCTTGGCCGCTTGGCCGGTCACCCTCAAACCTCGCCTCTTCTACTTTTTGATGCTGGCCATGTATGGCGGGCAGATCGGGGTGTTTGCCGTGCAGGACATGTTGCTGTTTTTCCTGATGTGGGAATTGGAGCTGATCCCGGTGTACTTGCTCCTCTCCATTTGGGGTGGGGCAAACCGCCTCTATGCGGCCACCAAGTTCATCCTCTACACGGCTCTCAGCTCCCTGTTTATCCTGGTGGCAGGTCTGGCTATGGCCTTCTACGGGGATCCCATCAGCTTTGACATGACGGATCTGGCCCACAAGACCTATCCACTCACCTTCCAACTGCTGATGTATGGGGCCTTCCTCATTGCCTATGGGGTGAAGCTGCCCATTTTCCCCTTGCACACTTGGCTGCCCGATGCCCACGGCGAGGCCACTGCGCCGGTGCACATGTTGCTGGCCGGGATCCTGCTCAAGATGGGGGGCTATGCCCTGATGCGCATGAATGCGGGCATGCTGCCGGATGCTCATCTTTACTTTGCGCCGGTGCTGATCGTGTTGGGGGTGGTGAACATCATCTTTGCCGCCCTCACCTCTTTTGCCCAGCGCAACCTGAAACGGAAGATCGCCTACTCTTCCATCAGCCACATGGGCTTCGTGCTCATCGGTATCGGATCCCTGACGGAGATCGGCATGAGCGGCGCCATGCTGCAGATGATCTCCCACGGGCTGATCGGGGCCAGCCTGTTCTTTTTGGTGGGGGCCACCTACGACCGCACCCATACGCTGGAGCTGGAGGAAATGGGCGGCGTTGGCCTGAAGATGCCCAAGATCTTCTCCATGTTCACCGCCTGCTCCCTGGCTTCGCTAGCCCTACCCGGCATGAGCGGCTTTGTGGCCGAGATCATGGTGTTTATCGGCATGGCCACCACCGATGCCTACTCTCTCCCCTTCCGGTTGGTGGTGGTTTTCCTGGCAGCAGTTGGGGTGATCCTGACCCCCATCTACCTGCTGTCGATGTTGCGGCAGATTTTCTTTGGCCCGGAGAACAAAGAGCTCACCGAACACGAAGAATTGGTAGATGCTGAGCCACGCGAGGTGTTCATCATCGCCTGCCTGTTGATCCCCATCATTGGCATTGGCCTCTACCCCAAGCTGGTGACCAGCCTCTACGACCAATCCACTAACGCTTTGGTGGCGCTGCTGCGGCAGGAACTGCCCCAAACTGGTGAGACGGTTGCCCAAGCTCCTGCCCTCTACAACAACTGAATAATAATGTTGAATTGAGATGAGAACTGAGGGTCGGAAAGGGATCCACTCCCTTTCTATCCCCTATTGGGCTTGCGGCCCTCGCCAGCTTGAACTTGCATCCAGCCGAACAAAGTTGCGATTGTCAGTTGGATCCCTTGGGCAAACGCAGGAGTGGGGATCACCTCTTGGGGATCCTCATGTACTGTCGGCTGCTGCCCGGCAGGGTAGGCGAAAACAACCCTTTCTTCGGGAGCCACGATCCACCCCATTTGGCAGCCGTGATCCAGGCCGATCAAGATTTTTTTGACCAGCTTCATTGGATTTTGATCGGGAGAGAGAATCTCGATCATCCAATCAGGGCAAAAGGGGATGAGATTTTGAATGGTGCCATCTTCATCTACAGGGATCCGATCCCAGGGGATCACAGAAATATCGG
>NZ_JANSIO010000416.1:0-8399 GCF_047462195.1 Synechococcus sp. R3-13
AGTCCAGGTGTTGCCGTACTCGATCTGCTCGGGGGTGAGGCTGTCGATTTGGATCCCCATGGCCTTGAGCTTGAGGCGGGCGATGGCCTCGTCCACCTCGAGAGGAATGGGGTGAAGCCCTGGGGCCAAGCGGCCCCGGTTTTTCACCAGGTATTCGCAGGCCAGGGCCTGGTTGGCAAAGCTCATGTCCATGACGCTGGCGGGGTGCCCTTCGGCAGCAGCCAAGTTAATCAGGCGGCCTTCCCCCAGCACCACCACTGACTTGCCCGACTGCAGACGGTATTCTTCCACAAAGGGGCGCACCGTCTGTCGGGAGACGGCCCGCTCCTGCAGCGCCACCAGGTCGATTTCAATGTCAAAGTGGCCGGCGTTGCAGACCATCGCCCCATCCTTCATGCGGTCGAAGTGCTCGCCGCGAATCACGTGCTTGTTGCCGGTGACGGTGATGAAGATGTCCCCCAGAGCAGCGGCTTCTTCCATCGGCATCACCCGGAAGCCGTCCATCACCGCCTCCAGAGCCCGCACCGGGTTGACTTCCGTGACAATCACCTGGGATCCCATGCCGCGGGCCCGCATGGCCACTCCCTTGGCGCACCAGCCGTAGCCAGCCACCACCACCGTCTTCCCGGCCAGAAGGATGTTGGTACAGCGCAGGATCCCGTCCAGGGTGGATTGGCCGGTGCCGTAGCGGTTGTCGAACAGGTGTTTGGTCTCGGCGTCGTTGACGGTCATCACCGGGAAGCTGAGCACCCCCGCCTTGAGCATGGCCCTAAGGCGCACCAGGCCAGTGGTGGTCTCTTCCGTGGTGCCGATGAGCTCCGACAGTTGCTCCTGACGGTGCTGCACCAGCTCTGCCGTCACATCTCCGCCATCGTCGATAATCAGGTTGGGGCGGTGATCTAGGGCAATCTGGACATGGCGGCGGTAGGTGGCCACATCTTCTCCTTTGAGGGCAAACACCGAAATGCCATGGTCCGCCACCAGGCTGGCGGCCACATCGTCTTGGGTGGAAAGGGGATTGCTGGCAATGAGAACGCTATCCGCCCCCCCTGCTTGTAGAGCCAGGGCCAGGTTGGCCGTTTCGGTCGTAATGTGGCAGCAGGCCACCAAGCGCAGCCCGGCCAAGGGCTTTTCTTGAGCAAAGCGCTCCCGGATCTGGGCCAGCACCGGCATCTCCCGCGCCGCCCACTGGATCCGTTGCTTGCCCAGGGGGGCGAGGTTCAGATCTTTCACTTCATGCTTCGGGAGAGACAGGGTAGCGCTGGTCATCGAGTGTTGCTCCAAACAGGGTCATCGAGAGAGGATAGGGGAACGGAAACTGCAAGCCCCAAAGGGGGCCAGGCAGCCATAAAGATCAGCAAGGATGTCGATAAGCCTGAACTATTCTGCCACAAGGGATCCCCTTTCAGCGCTGGGGCTGGATGTAGGCAACCGCCGCATTGGCGTGGCCGGCTCCGACCGGCTGGGGCTGCTGGCCACCGGCTTGGGGGTCATCCAGCGACGATCCCTCTCAGAGGATATTGCCCAAGTGCAGGAGTGGATCCGCCGCCGCCAGGCCACCGTGGTGGTGGTGGGGATCCCCCTTCTGGCGGATGGGTCGGTGGGATCCCAGGCCCGCAAAGTCCAGCGGTTCGTGCGCGCTTTGCAGGTGGCCGTGGATCTTCCCATTGTTACCGTCAATGAATACCTGAGCACCGCGCAGGCGGAGTGGGATCTGCGCGAGGCGGGGATCCCGGCCAAAGCCCAGAAGGGCTTAATCGATCAGCAGTCGGCGGCAGTGATTCTCCAAACTTGGCTGGACGAGCGACGGGCTTCCCTGTCAGAAGTGCCGGCTTGGCAAAGCTGGGGCAACAAAGACTACGCTGGAGAAGTCTAGCCGGGAAAGTTTAAATCAATTCAAGCCCAAGGTGGGCCATCCCTCGTTGCCCCTTCTGCATCAGCAGGGTGTGATTGTTAAGTCGGGGCCTTTCGCGCAACTTTGATAACGTCTGATAACGTCACGTGAACCATCCGAGCATGAATCGCATTTGCATTCTTGGGGGCGGCTTTGGCGGGCTGTACACAGCTTTGGAACTGAGCCGGCAACCCTGGTCAGAGCCACCCCAGATCACCTTGATCGACCGGCAGGAGCGGTTTGTCTTTGCCCCCCTGCTTTACGAGCTGCTCACCGGAGAAATGGAAGACTGGGAGGTGGCCCCCCGTTTCCAAGATCTGCTGCCCCCAGAATCGGTGCAGTTTCGCCGGGGATCCGTCCGGGCTATCGACCCTCAAGCCCGCCGAGTGGAGCTGGAAGATGGGCAAAGCTTGGAGTACGACGCGCTGGTGCTGGCGCTGGGGGGAGAAACCCCTCTGGAGAGCGTTCCGGGAGCGGCGGAGTTTGCTTTTCCCTTTCGCACCCTGGCAGATGCTCAGCGGCTGCGCGCCCACCTGAAGGCGTTGGAAGACCGGGATCCGGCTCAGCCTGTGGCTCTGGCCATTGCAGGAGCAGGGGCTAGTGGCGTGGAATTGGCCTGCAAATTGGCGGATCGGCTGGGCTGGCGGGGACGGATCCGCCTCATCGAGTTGGGATCCCAAATCTTGTCCGGCTTTGCTCCCTCCAGCCGGGAGGCGGCCCAAGAGGCGCTGGCCCAACGGCGGGTGCAGGTGGAGTTGCAAACCAAGGTCTTGGGCATCGAGGCCCTTAACGAGAACGGCGCCCCTCCCTTCCGTCTGCAGCTCCAGCGACTGGAGAGCCAGGAGATCGCCACAGATCTTGTGGATGCTGTGCTGTGGACTGTCGGAACCCGACCGGCAGCGGTGATTGCCAATTTGGATCTGCCCAAAACCGAGCGGGGACGGCTGCAGGTTTTGCCCACCTTACAGACCCCCACCTTCCCAGAGATCTTTGCCTTGGGGGATGCAGCGGCGGTGGTAGATGCGGAGGGACAGCCGGTGCCGGCCACAGCCCAAGCGGCTTTTCAACAGGCCGGTTATTGCGCCTGGAACCTGTGGGCTTTGCTCACCCAGGAGCGGCCTCTCTTGCCCTTTCGCTACTTTTCTCTGGGGGAAATGCTCAGCCTGGGGGTGGATACGGCGGTGCTTTCTGCCCTTGGCGGCCTCACCCTGACCGGCCCCCTGGGCTATTTGGCCCGGCGAACTGCCTATTTGGTGCGCCTGCCCACCCTAGAACACCAGCTCAAGGTGGGATGGAATTGGATCACCCGCCCCCTGTGGCAAGGGCTGCTGGCCCGCTAGGATCCCTGTAACTGGCAAGAGCGCTCGTAGGCCGCTCGCACTGCCTGCATCAGGGCTCCCCGCACCCCCGCCTGCTCCAAGGCTTGGATCCCGGCAATGGTCGTCCCCCCTGGACTGGTGACCCGGTCTTTGAGAACGGCAGGGTGCAGATTTTCTTGCTGCAAGAGGGCAGCAGTACCCGCCAAGGTCTGCAGGGCCAACTGGGTAGCAATGGGACGCGGCAGCCCCACCTGTACCCCTCCGTCGATCAGCCCTTCCAGAATCACCGCCAGATACCCCGGCCCGGAACCCGAAAGTGCCGTCACCGCATCCATCTGGCTTTCGGCCACCGTCACCACCTCGCCCACCGCGCGAAACAGCTTCTCCACCTGCTCCACCTGCATAGGCGTCACCCCTGGCCCGTAGCTGATGGCCGTTATGCCCGCCCCCACCAGCGCCGGCGTGTTGGGCATCGTGCGCACCACCTTTTGTTTGGGAAAAGCCTGCTGCAACTGCTGCAAGGGGATCCCGGCCATAATCGAGATCACCAGCTCTGTGGCGGACAGCCGGCCCATCTCAGCCACCACTGCCGGGAAGAGCTGCGGTTTAACGGCCAGAAACAGAATCTCAGACTCTCCCGCCTGGGATGGATCCGCCAACAATCGGATACCCAGCTCCTGCTGCAGGGCCACAGCCTTATCCAGATCAGGCTCCCGCAAAGCCATCTGAGCTGCAGGATAAACTCCCACAGCCACCCAACGCCGCAGCAGGGCGGATCCCATGGCTCCACCCCCGATAACACTTAGCAGTGGCCGCTCCATAGCAACTAGTGCTGACCTACTGCCTGCAGATGCTCATAGGTGCTGGGCCAGAGGGGGGTAGGGCTTTGCAAAGGGCGCTGCAGCGGCTGCACCACTTGGCTACTGGGGGTGGAAACCATCACCGTGCTGGGGGTGAACAAAAAAATGTTCTCTCCGATGCGCTCTTGGTGGCCATCGATGGCGTAGGTGCCGCCGGCAACGAAATCCACAGAGCGCTGCGCCTCAGCGGGATCCATTAGGGTCAAGTTCATGATCACCGTCTTGCGCTCCCGTAGGTACTGGATAACCTGAGCCATCTCATCGAAGCTGCGCGGCTCCATCACCACCACTTCACTGGTGGGTGGGTTTACGCCCGGTAATCCAATCACGTTGCTCCCCATACTGCCCCCTGCTGAGCGATCCCGATGTTGACTGCGCCGATGGCCCCGCGACTCTTCTCGACCGGCAGAGCCTTCCCCTGCTTCCACTCCCCGTTGCCGCCGCCCTCGCGGAAGGGTACTCACTTCCTCCTCTTCGGGGGGAGCAGCCGGTTGGGAACGGCGTCCCTCGTAGAGCAGTTGGTAATCATCCTGCCCTTCCATTTCAGAGTACTCCTCCAGGCCGTCCACGGGATCATTCAGACCCACAAAATCTCTTACCCTGCTCCAGATTCCATTGACATTCATATGCACATCCTCACTACAGGTCATGGGTTTACGGCGAGCGTAGGATTCAGGCTCTTGATTGGATCCTGAGTGGCTCACTCAAGCTAGGGGGCGTCCTTTTATTCCCGGTCAAAGTCTTTCAATAGGCTGAGACAGGGTTTGCTCAGGAAGCTGCCGAAGCAGGTGGGGGCTAACGTAGGTTAACAAAACCCCATTGATTCGACGAGTAGAGTTTACCCAGAAGAAGTGAAGATGTCATCTCACTTGCCAAGCCGTTGTTTGGCAGGATTGAACTCTGCTCCCCGTCTGGATTGAGCCCACGTTAACGGAAGTAACGCAAATGATTACAAATTTCCCCAAAATTTCCCCAATAGGGCAAATCCTGGGCGGGATCCCCCCGCTTTTGATCGAGCCAAGCCAAACTCTCGCCCCGAAGGTACCCCGCAGGGCGACTCCGGAGTTCACGGCTTTACACAAAATTTAATCACAATTTAACGGCTTCACAGAGGTCACATCTATTCCTGCTCGGCGTCGGCAAACAAAGCGCGCCCCAGCCGGATCAAGTTAGAGCCTGCTGCCACCGCCAGGGGGTAATCGTCGGACATACCCATGGAGAGGGTGTGCACCTGCAGATGTTCATAGCCGCTGCGCTGGATGTAATCGGCCAGTTCGGCCAGCTTGCGAAACAGGTCTAGGGCCGCCTCTGAGCTCAAGCCCAAAGGCAAAATGGTCATCAGGCCCACAATTTGCACCTGCAGCAGTTGGTTCAGTTCGGGGAGGCTCTGCAACAGATCGGGGATGGGCCAGCCAAATTTATTGGGATCCGGAGCCAATTTAACCTGCAGGCAAAGCTTGGGGGTGAGGTGCAGCTCCCAAGCCTTTTGGTTGATCAGCTTGGCCAGGCGCAAGCTATCGACGCTGTCGATCCAGGCAAATTGCTTGAGGGCCGGTTTGACTTTGTTGGTCTGCAGATGCCCGATCAAGTGCCAGACGATATCGGTCAGATCTTGCAGTTGCCCTTGTTTGACGGCGGCCTCTTGCACTCGACTCTCCCCAAAGTGGCGGATCCCGGCCCGATAGGCGGCGCGGATGTGGTCGGCACTGTAGCCTTTGCTCACTGCCATGATCTCCACATGGTCTGGGATCTGGGCTCGGATGGCCTGAATGCGGCTGTGGATGAGCTGCTCGTCAAGGGGCATCGTCAGGTCAGCAGGCCGGGGATCTCTATCCCCATTCTCGTTCCGATTGGCAGCAATGCTTTGGGATAGATTTTCGCAGAACCCAGAGCCGGCGGACTGTCTGCTACCGCTTCAAGGCATACGTTCTCCCAGCGGTTGCGGCTTCAGCCCCGTCAGAGAGTTGAACACCACAGCCCGTGTGCCGGCAGGCACCACCACCAAGCACTGCAGCCAGGTGGCCAAGAGGAGCAGCACCAGTGCCCCGCCCACCAACGGGATCCAGAACCCAGTGGGAAGTTCCAAAGCAGGACGACGGGGATGGACCGATTTCACCAAGAAAACCCGGCGCGGAAGCCCCCAGATCTATCTGTGGGGAGAAGCACCGCCCTCCAATCCAAAACAGATAAACTGCTACCATGCAGCAAACCCTGACCCTAGTCTGTAAACTGGCTCCCACTCCAGAGCAAGCAGCCAAACCAGAGGATCCTCGGCCAAGCTCTTCTTGAGCTTAACCCAAGGCCGCAGCCAAGATCTGATAGGCCAGTTTGGCGACCGTGAAGGCGCTGCGGCGATCGGTTTCCCGTTCTCCCGTGACCGACAGCTCGACCACATCGGCGCCGATGATTTGCCGTTGCTGTCCTAGTGCCCGAATCAGCTCCACCGTCTCCCACCAGCCCAAGCCGCCGGGTTCAGGGGTACCGGTGGCCGGCACCACAGCGGGATCCAGCCCATCCACATCCACCGTCAGGTAAACCTGGGGGCCCAAGGTGGCAATCACCTCTGGGATCCACTCCTGGGCTGGCTTGGCGTGCAGGCTGTGGGCAAAAAAGGTGTGCAGACGGCGCTCGCGAATGGTCTGGCGGTCTTCGGCGCAGATGGAGCGGATCCCCACTTGGGTGAGGCGGCTGCCCACTTGCTCCACCACGCGGGCCATGGCAGAAGCATGGGAATAGCGGGATCCCTCGTAGCTATCTCTCAGGTCGCAGTGGGCATCGATTTGCAGGACGTGCAGCTCCGGATAATGGGCCAGGTGGGCAGCAATCAGGGGCCCGCTGATGGAGTGCTCCCCACCAATGGAAAGCAGGAACCGCCCCGGTCTCACCCACTCGGCAGCGCGACGCTGGATTTCGGCCATAGCCAGCTCCTGGGCGGAAGATCCCAGACCTTCCAACTCCACCGGGGGGGCCGTCCAGTAGCGGGAGATCTCTTCCGAGAAGTCGGGGTGAAGAGCTGGCTGGCGATCCCGTACCTCGTCGTAGATCTCCACATAGGCAGAAGCCTGCAACAGCGCCTGAGGGCCTTTGGCGGTGCCTTTGCCATAGGAGGTGGTGGCCTCGTAGGGGACGGGCAGGAGAATTGCTTGGGCCATCTCCGGATCCGGCTCAGGCAGGCCCAGGAAGGGGAAGGGAGAGCGATACATGATGGCTTGCAAGAAGGGATCCCTATTCTATTGAAGAATTGTGGTGAGCCAAAAGGACTGGGATGATGGGGTAAAGAGGGACCCTTGTGGGATTGAGGCAAACCCTCTAGACTGAGCAAAGGCTTCCCCAAGCCCAGTTTTAGCAGCCATTTGTTTTCACTCCTCTTAGACTGCCTTTCCACAAGCTGACGAGCCTATGACCACTGCCTCTCACGCTGCTCTTTTCGACGCTCTGGCCCAACGTCGGGCCCTCAAGATCATCAGCGGTCTACAAAACTTCGACCTGCAGTCGGTTCTGAGCATCACCCGCGCCGCCCAACAGGGAGGGGCCACTTGGGTGGATATCGCTGCCAGCCCCGAATTGGTGCAGCGGGTACGCGCCCAGATCGATCTGCCCATCTGTGTGTCGGCGGTGGAGCCGCAGCAGTTGGCCGCAGCCGTACAGGCAGGAGCAGACATGGCCGAGATCGGCAATTACGACAGCTTCTACCCTTCAGGCCGCATCTTCTCCGCAGCGGAAGTCCTAGACCTTACCCGCCGAACCCGCTCTCTTCTGCCCCGCACGCTCTTGTCGGTAACCGTTCCCCACACTCTGCCTCTGAATCAACAGGCAGAATTGGCCGAGAAACTGGAGGATCTGGGAGCCGATCTCATCCAAACCGAGGGCAGCACCAGTGCCGAGCCGGTTCACGGGGGATCCCTGGGCCTGATCGAGAAGGCTGCCCCCACCCTGGCCGCCGCCTATGAAATTAGCGGTGTCGTCTCGGTACCGGTTATCTGCGCTTCCGGCCTCTCGACGGTAACAGTGCGCTTGGCCATTGCTGCCGGCGCTTCAGGTGTAGGGGTGGGCAAAGCTGTCAGCCGGCTCCAGGATGAAGTGGCCATGGTGGCTCAAGTGCGGGCATTGGTGGAGGCCTTGGGAGGATCTCGGATCCCTGCCCTTGTCTAGGTCGATGTCTGACCGGTAAAAGTTGACCCTCTTGCGCCAGCGTGCGCTGGTGCATTTTTTTTAGATTTTCTTGGACAAGCAGGGAATAAGTAGGTAAGTAGGGCAGCTGAGGGTTGAGATCAGCCGCTAGAAGTTTTGCTGCTCACCAAATTTTCGGGCTGGAGGCCCGCACCA
>NZ_JANSIO010000417.1:0-851 GCF_047462195.1 Synechococcus sp. R3-13
GAGCTTATTATTGACTAGAGTCATGCTCTTTTCTGAGATCCTGCAGGCGGCCCGGCGCAACCAGATCCGCATTCCCGGCAATTTGGGCCTCTGTGCCAAGGCGCTGGCCAATTTGGAAGGGATCGCCCGCCAGCTCACCCCCGACTACAACCTGCCGGAGCAGCTTCGCCCCCTGATGGCGGATGTGTTTCGGGCGCAATTGCTGGGGGAGGCCCCTCTGCCTTCGCTGCTGCGCACGGCTTTGGATTTAAAAAATCTCTCTCTGCAATCGCCGCGCCAGATGGAGCTGCTGCTCAGCCGCATCACCTCGGAAACCCAGCGCTGGAACTTGACCATCCAAGAGCTGGACGGGATCCGCAGCAGCCTGGATCAGTCGGCCAACCGCCTCTCCTACAGCATTGTGGTCGGCTCTCTAATCGTCGGGGCCGCCATCATCTCGGCTCAGACGCAGCGCTTCCAGGTCTTTGGGCTGAGCGAACTCCTGTTCGGCGCGGCCAGCCTGTTGGGGCTGTGGCTCGTCATCAGCATCCTGCGCTCCGGTCGCCTGCGCGGCTAGATTGGCTGAGGTTGGCTCATCAGTGGACTCAGGGCCCTACTGCCCTTGTCTGGATCTCGATGTTTCCAAAAGAACACCAAAACGGTATCAACGCCTCTGCGAGCGTCCCTCAAAATCTCGGAAAAGCCCATTCTTTCGTCGGATCCCTCGACGCCTTGTGCCACAAGGCTTTCCGGCCCCAAAACCCCCTCGCCGAAACTCTTTTTGCCCCCTTTTTTCCGGATCCCTCGCAAACGGGTCTTGCATCCCTTGCCCTGCTTGGCTTTAATAGGGGTGGAGTTCCCCCTTCGGGGGG
>NZ_JANSIO010000417.1:861-927 GCF_047462195.1 Synechococcus sp. R3-13
ACTAGATTAGCTTACACGCTATTGCCCATGGTGGGCAGTTCCCCCTTCGGGGGGATCCCTAGAAAT
>NZ_JANSIO010000418.1:0-2221 GCF_047462195.1 Synechococcus sp. R3-13
TCTATCCTAACATAAGATCAACACGACCTAGCCATTTTCGAACTATTGAATGACTTGTCTCATGTAATTTCCCCAAGTTTGAGCGGCTATGCTGCTGCTTCCTCGTGTTGGGCTAGAGTCATCATTGCCCAGCCAAATGCCGGTCACCAGGGGAGGGTTGGGCGTGTAGCCGATAAAGAGCAGATCCTTGTTGGCGGTGGTGGTGCCGGTTTTACCGGCTTCTCCAATGCCGAGCCGGGCAGTAGTACCGGTGCCGGAGCTGATCACCCCTTGCAGTACGGCTGTCATCTGTTGGGCGACGGTTTCTGGCAGGACAAGTCGCTGAGAACGGGGATCCTCCCGACCAGGGTAAATCTCACGGCAGGTGCGAAAGTCGTTGGGGTTAGCGCAATCGCTGCTATCCAAGATGCGGCGGATGGTGTGGGGCCTTGACCAAAGGCCACGATTGGCAAAAGGAGTGAAGGCTGCTGTCAACTCCAGCAAGTTCACCTCCATTGTGCCAATCACCATAGAAGGATAGGGTTGCAACGGCGATTGGATGCCCATTTGCCGGGCCGTCGCCACCACTTGCTCTAGACCGACTTGTTGGGCCAACCGCAGGGCAATCACGTTTTCGGAGAGGATCAGGCCGCGGGCCAAATCCATAGAGGCCGCTCCCGAGCGACAGCCGCGAAAGGTGAGGTTGCCCCAGGTGAGGGGCTCGCAAGACAACACTTGGGAGAGAGGGATCCCCTGGGTGAGGGCAGCCGCATACGTGAACACTTTGAAGGTGGAGCCCGGCTGCCTTTGAGCTTGGGTAGCCCGGTTGAAGGGGCTGGCGTTGTAGTCGATCCCGCCCACCAAAGCCAGCACTTCACCGTTGCGGCTGTCGAGACTGACCAAAGCGCCTTGGCTGAAGCCCAAGCGGGATCCGGACTCGCGCACCGTTTGGGCCAGGACTTGCTCTGCCAAACGCTGGTAGGGCAAATGCACCGTGGTTTCGATGATGAAGTTGCCCTCTGCCGAGAGGTCTTGGCCCAAGAGCTGCCGCAGCTCCTGGAAGACGGCACTGTAAAAGTAGGGAGCAACTGTCGAGGTTTGGGAGCGCAAATTGGGGTTGAGGGTGAGGCGACTGCGCCGGGCCCGCCGAATCTCCTCTTCGGGGAAGACTTTCAGCTCGCTCAGGCGATCCAACACCCGATCCCGGCCCCGAACGGCGGCATCATAGTTGGCGACAGGGTTAAAGGCATTGGGCGCGGGCAAAATGGCCGCCAGAGTCGCAGCTTCGGAAAGGCTGAGCTGGCGGCTTGGGATCCCGAAATAGAACTGGGCAGCAGTTTCAAAGCCGTAGATGCCGTTGCCCAGGTAAACATTGTTGAGGTAGAGAGCGAGGATTTCGTCTTTGCTGTAGCGCTGTTCCAGCTTCAGGGCGGCGACGGCCTCCCGCAGCTTGCGCCCGAAGGTGTTGCCGGAGCCGGTGTAGTCCCGCAGCACGGTGCGGGCCAGTTGTTGGCTGATGGAGCTGCCCCCCTGCTGCACTTCCCCCGAGCGCAGGTTCACCCAAAAGGCGCGGGCAATGCCCAGCAGATCCACCCCAAAGTGGGAGTAAAAGCGGTGATCTTCGGCGGCGACCACCACCTTGGGCAGAATTGGGCCAAAAGCTTCTAGGTTGGGCAGCTCCCGGTAGGTGTCCCCCTGATGGCGGCGCAGCTCCGTCTGCTGATCCCCGGCCAGGACGATCAGGGGGTTGCGATCCGCGGAGAGGGGTGGCTCCACTGAGAACTTGCTCCACTCATGGCCGATCCAAATCCTCGCCCCCAGCCCCAAGACCACCATCAGGATTAGGCAGCCGCGCACCCCATACACCTGTGGTGGGGGTGGATCCAGCACTTGAATCCAGACGCTCTCCGGATCCCGAGGCGGGCCAAGGCTCAGTTGCTGGCCATGCCGCAAGATCACCCGGCGCACCCGCTCGACACCACCGAAGGGTTTGAGGCGGAAAACGCCGTTGGTCGAGTCTTGATCTTCTAGCTGGTAGCGACCGGCATTCCACCCCAGCCAGTAGAGAATAGGGGGCAACGGGATCCGCCAACCCAGACCGGGCAGGCGCCAATCCGGGCGGGGACGGATGTGGGCGTGGAGATGGCTCACCGCGGGGGCAGGGATGCGAATGGTGGCCACCGTCTGGCTGCGACCGAGAATGTCGGATCCCTTCAGGGCAACCACCTGGGGGGGCTCTCCT
>NZ_JANSIO010000419.1:0-1257 GCF_047462195.1 Synechococcus sp. R3-13
GACAAGCTGCGCAACGCCTTGGCGCTGGGCACCAGCCCTTTGATTCGCGGCTTGCTGGACTATGAAGGGGCGATGCGGCAAATTCGCGCCTTGGATCGGATGAGCTTTGCCGATTGGTTTCGGCGGCATGGGGGATCCGAGGGTAGCCTGAAGCGGATGTGGAACCCGATTGCCTATGCCTTGGGCTTTATCGATACAGAGCAGATTTCTGCCCGCTGCATGCTGACGATCTTTCAGATGTTTGCCAGCAAAACAGAAGCCTCCAAGCTCAATTTCCTCAAGGGATCCCCGGACACCTATCTCACTCAGCCTATCGTCCGCTACATCCAAGCCCGTGGGGGCCAGATCCACACCCGCAGAGGGGTCAGCCGCATTGAAGTGAACGACTCTCCTCCCTACGCGGTGACCGGCTTGCTCTTGACTAATGGAGAGCGGGTAGAGGCAGATGTGTACGTGTGCGCAGCGGCGGTGGAAGGGGCCAAGCGGCTGATCCCGGAAGTATGGCGGCAGTGGCCTCAGTTCGACAACCTCTACAAGCTGGAATCCGTACCTGTGGCCACGGTGCAGTTGCGCTTCGATGGCTGGGTGACGGAGCTGAACCCCCAAGGCCAGGCCAAACGAGCTGGCGAACACCCAGAGGCTCTGGGTATCGACAATCTCCTCTACACCGCCGATGCCGATTTTTCCTGCTTTGCCGATCTGGCCCTCACCAGCCCCGCCGACTACTACAAACCCGGCCAGGGATCCCTGCTACAATGCGTGCTCACGCCGGGGGATCCCTTCATTTCCATGCCCAACGAGCAAATTGCCCAGCACGTGCTGCACCAAGTCCACGAGCTGTTTCCTTCATCCCGGCAACTGAACATGACCTGGTACAGCGTGGTGAAACTGGCCCACTCCCTCTATCGAGAAGCGCCGGGCATGGATCCCTATCGCCCGCAGCAAAAGACCCCAATACCCAACTTCTTTTTTGCCGGCAGCTACACCGCCCAAGACTACATCGACAGCATGGAAGGGGCCACCCTCTCCGGCCACCTGGCTGCTCAGGCCATTCTGGCTGCCCACAGGGATCCCCAATAGGAGGACTTTCACCTGATGGCACTTGACCCCTTTGACATACTCCCCGTCATAAAGGGCGAGGATTCCGGTTCCTGGTTCTGCTACGGCACTTCCTCTGTCGGGTTGCCCTCCCATTCGCGCCAGCGGGACGGAGCCCTTGAAGCCTGCACTCTCTCGCTTTAGCGGCGCGGAGCGCTT
>NZ_JANSIO010000419.1:1267-1478 GCF_047462195.1 Synechococcus sp. R3-13
TGTCGGCATGAGTGTGGGAGTATGTCACAGTGGGTACCAGAAGTCTTGGCCCAAAGCCGAGAGTTGGGTAGAAGTCCAGCCCTTCGCGCCCCTCGCCAAAAAATACGCTCCATCCTAGGGGATCAATACGAGCCACAGGCCCCATACCCTGAGAGTTTTGCCCAGGAAGGATGATGATCGCCCTCAACCTGCAGCCGGCTGTGAATTTAAC
>NZ_JANSIO010000420.1:0-2518 GCF_047462195.1 Synechococcus sp. R3-13
TGCGGGGCTCCTGCGATTTCTAGCTGATATCGGCCAAGGCACAGCAAGTCTTGGGGGATCCCATCGGAAATGAACTACTCCCACTGGGAGCTCAGCATGCTACCATTCAGACGGAAAGGGAGTAGTCAGGCGGCTTACCGCCCTCTGCATCGACATACTGGCTAAAAACAGCCCGGTGCAAGAGACAAAGCAAGCCCGGCAGGCTGCTTTGGTGACGAGACTTTCGCTGAGTTCACGCAGAGGTGAGCTTGGTGAGTCCGTCTGACTTTCCCAGCCTTCACCTCTAGGTGTGAACCGATTCCACACACAAGAGAGGTTGGAGGCTAGACGATGTGGGCTGGTTTTGCGTCAAGTTTGCTGTTGGTTACGGTAGCAGAGTTTGGGGATAAAACCTTTTTTACCCCCCTGATTCTGGCTATGCGACACCCGCGCCGCTGGGTTTTCTTGGGGACGTGGCTGGCTTTGGCCGTGATGACCTTGCTGGCGGTGGTGGCCGGGAAGGTGCTTTTCAAGCTGCTGCCACCCCTGGGCGTGCGAGTGTTATCGGCTGGGGTTTTCGCGGCTTTTGGGCTGAGAATGCTCTGGCAAGCTTACAAGATGACTCCCCAGCAGGAAAAAGAAGAAGAGGAAGAAGCCCTCAGGCTGGTGGAGCAGGCAGAAGAAAAAGGGGCGGGCCGCGGCGGTGCTTGGGCTATTGTGTGGGAAGCCTTTAGCTTGACAGCCTTGGCCGAGTTCGGGGATAAAACCCAGATTGCCACCGTCTCCTTGGCGGCCACCCACCCGGGATTGAGTGTATGGGCAGGGGCTACCCTTGGCCATGGGCTGATGGTGGGGCTGGCGGTGGTGGGAGGTCGTTTTTTAGCAGCTCACATCTCTGAACGCGCCGTGCATTGGGTGGGGGGCGGCTTATTTCTGGTGTTTGCGTTGCTGACCGGTTGGGAGTTGGCAGGATGAGGGATCAGCCAAATTCCTGTTCGATGATCCGCCATCGGGCAGTGATCACACCTGGCTCTAGGCTGAGGCGGCTGACGACAAGTTCTAGGGCTTGGTCGTCGCGGGTTTGGGTGACCAGCTCTGCTTCGACTCTGACCAGATCGGGCTTGTCCTCCAGGTCTTCGCTGTAGAGGGCGCGCAGTTTGAGATGGGTGGGAGCTATGCCTTGCAAGAGCAAGGCGCGGATGTGGGCCTCTGCTTGGCTTTTGCAGATGAACGAACACTCATAGACCAGTTCCAGTTCTGTGCCTTTCAAAGGCTGCTGGTTGATGCGGTAGCCCAGTGGACGCAGCACAACGTTGGAGATCAACACAGCTCCGGCTCCAATGGCAGCTTGGGGAATGTACCCCGCTCCGGCAAAGGCTCCCACCGCGGCTGCACACCAGATGGTGGCGGCGGTGTTCAGGCCACGGACGCTGGCTCCTTCCTTAAGAATCACGCCACCGGCCAAAAAGCCAATCCCCGATACCACTTGGGCCGCAATACGGGTCGGGCTGCTTTCATCAGGGGTGAGAACCGAGAGCATGACAAACAAAGCTGCACCCGTGGCCACCAAGGTGTTGGTGCGTAAGCCGGCCATACGCTGCCGCCACTGTCGCTCCAGGCCAATGAGGGATCCCAGGACAAAGGCAACGGCCAAACGCAAGGTGAAGTCAATCCAGGTCATGCTCCGGTTCTCGTGAAAGGATAAAGTTTAGCCATCCTCATCTGGGATCCCAAGGGCAGTGGCTTCCTGTTGCAAGGTTTGCCAGAGGGCTTCCAGTTGAGCAAAGGCGGATTCTGGGGCCAGCTTACCACCTGTTTCTAAAGCACAGGTTATGCCCACCCGATAGGCATACTGCTGCAGCCGTGACCGAAATTGAGCAGCAGCCAAGGGAGATAGAACTTTCAAGGTCATGGCACACCTCCTCAATAAGATATAGATTTGGACAAATTGAATGGAATGAGAATCTGAGAGACTTCCCTAGCTCGCTGCTTTCGTGGCCCCCCCGGAGGATCCCCTGAGGTCAGGGAAGCCCGGAATGGATTTGCACTGCCCACGGGAATAGCTATAGAGATGGTGGCCTTAAAACTCGACTTCAACGCCCACCAACCAACCTACCAACATGAAATACACCCAGAGTCCGGTGAAGTCTTTAATGGTGGTGATAAAAGGATCCGCTCCCGGAGCGTGGTCAAAGCCCAGCTTTAACATCACCCAGGGCAAAATGGCGCCCAAGATAGCCCCCAACGTGATCACTACGGCCAGAGCCAAGCCCACCGCTAGACCCAATTGTGGGATCCCATTGGGTGCCCCCTGCCAGAAGTAGGCAATCACCCCAGCCGTGGCCCCCAGGATCACACCGATAATGCCACCAATGCTGGCTTCCCGCAGCAAATAGGGGAAAAACTGCCGCACGTTGATGTGGTTCCAGGCCAGGCCACGGGCAAAAATCGTGGTGGATTGGGTACCGACATTACCGCCCATATCCATGACCAAGGGGATGAAAATAGCCGCTGCCGTCACCGCCTCCAACACCTCCTC
>NZ_JANSIO010000421.1:0-1895 GCF_047462195.1 Synechococcus sp. R3-13
GCGCCTTTTGATTGCGGTTGCCCTGTTGCTGGGGAGCATGGCCAGCTGGCGGCAGGATCGTCTTTTGGCAGTGATGGGCCTGGTGGGTGCAGCCGCCATCTCTGCCTTTACCCGTCCGGCCATCTTGGCCTACAACCGTGGTCGAGAACGGTGGCTGAACCGGGATTTGCTGGGGGCTATTGAACAGCTCAGCTTGGCTTTGCAACGGGATCCCTGCCTGGCCAACGCCTACATTTTGCGGGGAGAAGCCTACTTTGCCCTCGGCCAAGTTCCCCAGGCCCTGGAGGATTTCGGCCAGGCGATCCGGTTGGCCCCGCGGCGACCAGAACCCTATTTTTATCGCGGGCTGATTCGTCAATCTCAGGGGGATCTCCAGGGAGCAACGGCGGAGTTTGCTGAGCTAGTGCGCCTACACCCCAATGTCCCCCACCACCTCAGCTTGGCCAACCTGCTCATGCAACAGGGATCCCTGCCTTTGGCCCTAGCTCATCTGGATGAAGCCATTCGCTTGGATCCCACCTCAGCGCTTGCCCATTCCCAGCGGGCCCGTTTACACAGCTACCTGGGCACCTGGGAGGCGGCTTTGTCCGATTGGTCGCAGGCTATTGACTGGGATCCCAGCCCAGCCCACTACTACCAGCGGGGGGTGACCTACGCCTGTGGTGATCACTTTGACGAGGCCATTGCCGACCTCAGCCGCAGCCTAGAAATAGAACCCCAACAGCCCAACGTCCTCTACAGCAGGGGCAACCTTCTCTATGCGCTGGGGGAGATCAAAGCTGCTTTGGACGACTACGAGCGGGCCTTTCGCCTGGAAGCGGATATGAACCGGATTGACCTCTCCGACGAGTATGGCTTGTACGGACGAGGGCTGGCCTACTGGAATATGGGAGATAAAGCAACAGCTTTTTCGGATTTGCAGGCAGCTTTGCAGGTCAGCCGCCGACATCACAACCTGGCCTTGGAGCAGCGGGTGCGCCGGTCTCTGCTGCAACTTAGCAATCCCGATTCTGCCTAGCGGAATTGACGTTAACTAGCTATTCCTTAGTAGGTGCTTTGCCTGACGCTGCGACTCCACGACGCTGCCGCTGAGGCCCAGATCCTGAATCGCCTGCAGCGGCTGACAGAGTTTTCTGTTCCTGAGGCAGCGGGGGGTTGAGACCGAAGCAGTAGCCGACATTGCGCACTGTGTGGATCAAGCTGGGCTGGCGCGGATCCCGTTCCAGCTTTTTGCGCAACGAGAGGATATGGGTATCGACGGTGCGAGGGTTATCGGTGGAATCCGGCCACGCTCGCTCTAGTAGCTCTAGACGAGAGACGGGATCCCCATCCGCCTGCACCAGCACCATCAGCAGGCTAAACTCCTGAGGCGTGAGGTCGATCCCTTCCCCGGCCAGGGCAACGCGCCGTTGCACCAGGTCAATTTTGAGATCCCCATACTGCAGAAAGGTGGGAGGAATATGCCGCTGTCGTCGCCGAGCCAAGGCTAGAAGGTGGGCATCCAGCAGTTGCATACTGAAGGGCTTGGTGAGGTAATCGTCCGCTCCTGCCTCCAGGCCGGCGATGATATCCGCCTCGGATCCCCGGTGGGAGAGTAGCAGAATTAACAGATCACATTGGCGATGGGCCCACTGGCACAGTTGCAGCCCGCCGCGGTTGGACAGCTCCGCATCCAAAATCAGCAGGTGAATGGGCTGCTGTTGCAGCAGGGTCTTTGCCTGGCGAAGGGTCTCTGCTGCCCAAACTTGGTGTCCGGCCTGTTGCAAATGCCAACACAGCAAGCTGCGCAGATGAGGGTTGCCTTCTGCCAGCAAGATGTGCAAGGGTTGCATGGCTGTTCGGTTGGGATCCCGCCCACATCATAGTGCTCCGCACCGCTACCGCGACAGTGCTCC
>NZ_JANSIO010000421.1:1905-3245 GCF_047462195.1 Synechococcus sp. R3-13
ACGCGACAGTGCTATGCCTCCGGCACCCTAACGGGAACCGCACCGCTAACGCGACAGTGCCATGCCTACGGCACCCTAACGGGAACCGCACCGCTGTCGTTGTAGATAGCGAGTCACCTTGGACTCCGTCCCGCTAGCGCGAACGGGCAATGCTGTTCGCCTTTGGCAGCGCACGGCGTTGTAGACTGACAATCTCTACCAAGACCAAGGTGCTCCGCACTGCTGACGCGATGGCCGATTCTCTCCCCCCCATTTCCGAGCGCAAACAGGATCACCTGGACATTGTTCTGCAGCAGGATGTGGCTGCCAAAGGGATCCGCACCGGGTTTGAGCGGTTTTTCTTTGAGCATGTGGCGCTGCCGGAGCTGCTGTTGCCGGAGATCGACCTAAGCTGCGAATTCTTGGGAAAACGCCTACAGGCACCCCTGCTCATCAGCAGCATGACGGGGGGAACAGAGGCTGCCCATGAGCTAAACCGACAACTGGCTGCCGCTGCCCAACAGTTGGGCATTGCCATGGGGGTGGGATCCCAGCGGGCAGCCTTGGAACATCCAGAGCTGGCCCGGACTTACCAGGTGCGCCAAGTGGCCCCGAATATTCTGCTGCTGGCCAACCTGGGTGCCGTTCAGCTCAACTACGGCTATGGGTTGGAGCAGGCGCGACGGGCGGTGGAGATGATCGAGGCGGATGCGCTGATTCTGCACCTCAATCCTCTCCAGGAGGCGGTTCAGCCCCAAGGGGATCCCGACTGGCGTGGATTGTATGGCCGCATCGAACGGTTGGTGGCGCAGTTACCAGTGCCGGTGGTGGTGAAGGAAGTGGGCAATGGCCTCAGTGCCAAAGTAGCCCAGCAGCTGGCCGAATGCGGCGTGGCAGCCCTGGATGTGGCGGGGGCGGGCGGCACCAGTTGGAGCGAGGTGGAGGCCCATCGCCAAACAGATGCTCTCAAAAAACGCATTGCCCACAGCTTCAGGGACTGGGGGATCCCAACGGCTTTGTCCCTGCTGGAAATTCGTCGCCTGCTGCCGGACTTACCCCTGGTGGCCAGCGGCGGCATCCGCAATGGCATCGACGCGGCCAAAGCTATCCGTCTGGGAGCCGATGTGGTGGGTATGGCCGCCCCCGCTTTACACGCCGTCTCCCAAGGACAGATGCAGGCAGTGGTGGACACCTTTCGCGCCGTGATCGAGGAGCTGCGCATTGTTGCCTTTTGCACTGGATCGGCCAACTTGGCTCGGCTGCGACAAGCTACCCTGCGGCGGCAGGATACTTGGGATCCCTTGCCCTAAACTCCAAGCACTTGCCACAAAGTAAACTACCCGACCCTGACTGCTTCGCAG
>NZ_JANSIO010000422.1:0-693 GCF_047462195.1 Synechococcus sp. R3-13
ACAGGATGGCCTCTCAGGAACCTTGTCACCTCTTCCCCAAGTCTGACAAGTCTGAGCTGCCAAGAGGGCAGCCGCCTCCGCTACCGAGGGGGTGCCCACCGCCTGCCGAACGGCCTCCGAAGGGTGGGGAACCGGGATCCCGGCCAAAGCCTCTGCCGGGAAAAACTCAATGGGCCAGCCGTGGGCCTGAGCCAGCTCCAAAAGACCCGGCTCGTCTTGCTTGAGCTCTAGGGTGGCCAGGCCGGCAATGGCCTCGAACGCCAGCCCCTGGGCCTGCAGCAGGCGGCGCAGGGATCCCTCTAGCCAAGCGCGGGTGGTGCCCCGCTCGCAGCCCACCCCCACCCACAGCACCCGCGGATGCCAGTGCACTGTCGGGATCCCCGTGGGAGGGGAGAGGTATTCCCCAATCCAGATCTGGGCAACGGGATGGGGAGGAGAGGAGGCCACTAGGGGATGATCTGCCGGCCAAGCTTGTCGCCAAAGCCGCGTGCCGCAGGTCTGGTGAACGGCCACCGGCTCTCCCCGCGTCAAGGCGGCTGCCACCCCGTTCCAATCTCCAGCGCCCCGCCGCCAGCCGTAGGGATCCCCCAGCAAATCCAAAGGCGGGATCCCCAGCCCCTCGGAAGCAGAGGTGAGAACCGGCTGGGCTCCCAAGGTAGCGGCCACCTGCCGCGCCAGGGCATCGGCCCCCCC
>NZ_JANSIO010000423.1:0-8495 GCF_047462195.1 Synechococcus sp. R3-13
GCGGATCGCTCGCGGAGGCGTTGATACCGTTTGGGTGTTGTCTTGGAAACAAGGGTGAGTACCCGAGCCTCAACCGGAGTTTGCGGGGCTTGGCGATTGCCCAAGGCGTGCCCCCTAGCCGCGGGTGTAGCCGGCTGGGGGATGAAAGCAGATACGATGTTTTCAACTTTTCACAGTCGGAGAAATCTCATGAAAAAGTGGATTGCCTCGGCTACAACCCTACTCTGCTGTGTGCTTGTCCTGGTTTTGTTTTGGCCCCATGTTACCTCTGCCCAGAGGCAGACTCTCAACCTCTACATCTGGTCAGAATACATCGATCCCGACATCCTCACCGCCTTTGAAAAAGCCACCAATAGCCGCGTGCTGGTCAGCGTGTACGAATCCAACGAAGACATGGTGGCCAAACTGCGGGGGGGAGGCACCAGCCAGTACGACATTGTTGTTCCCACCGACTACATTGTGCCCAACATGTTGGAGCTGGGACTGCTGCAGCCTCTCAACAAAGAATTGATCCCCAACCTAAGCAACCTGGGCGAAAAATTTGTCGGCCTGCCCTTTGATCCAGAAAACACCTACACCGCCGCCTATCAGTGGGGCACCACCGGCATTGGCTACCGCAAAGACCGCCTGCCCGAAAACTTTGAACGCTCTTGGGGATTGATTTTCGACCCGCAGCAGCAGTATGGCCCCTTTGTGATGATCGACGAGATGCGCTCCATGATCGGTGCCGCTGCCGTTTACCTGGGCTTCGATATGAATACCACCGTTCGCTCCGAACTGCAGCAGATCCAGCAGCTTTTGATCGACACCAAGCGCCGCAGTGCCGGCCTAATTGGGGGCGTGGGGGGCAAAAACCAACTGGTTTCTGGAACGGCCAATGTAGCCATCGTCTACAGCGGCGATGCCCTGCAAGCTGCCGAAGAAAACCCCAACATCGGCTATTTTGTCCCCCGCGAGGGTGCCCACATTTGGCTGGATGTAATGGCCATTCCCGCCCAGGCCCCCAACCCCGAGCTGGCCAATCGCTTCATCAATTTCATCCTGGATGCTGAAGTCGGCGCTCAACTGAGCAACCACAACCGCTTCGCCACCCCCAACGCTGCAGCTCTGCCCATGATCAACCCAGAAGATCGGCAAAACCCGGCCATCTACCCTGACGAAGAGGCCCTTGCCAAACTCACCTACCTTAAAGTGCTGTCAGGGGAAGAGCTGCGCCTCATCGACGCCCTCTGGACAACCGTGAAAAGCAGCTAGGGATCCCTTGTTAGCTCTCGACACAAAACTTGACACTTTTTAATATCTGAGCCACATTAAAGATGTCACCTGTTGATGGAGCTAGAACCATGGAAAACCAAGAAGCTAAGTTTGGCTTTACCACCTTCGCCGAAAAATGGAATGGCCGTTTGGCAATGTTGGGCTTTGTGATCGGCGTTGCGACCGAGTTGCTGACCGGCCAAGGGATCCTCTCTCAAATTGGCCTGATGTAATCCCAGTAGACCCAAGACACTGCTGTAGATCTTTGCTGTAGATCTTTACAGGCCTGGCTGCGGCCAGGCTTTTGCATCGCTTCCGAATGCAACAGGCATGAAAATTTCTGCTGCATTGCTTCCTAACTCCCCTCTCTCTGGGAGAGGGGGTGGCCGCGGAAGCGGCGCCGAGCCTTTGGAATCTATCCTTCCAGATCTCGCAAGTACTGGCGGATATCGGCCAAGATGCGTTCTAGGTCTTCTGGGGCCTGGAGAGCGCGTGCCCATTCTAGGTCATGACCACCTTGGGATCCCTGCTGGGCCAGCGCCACTCCTAAGTGTTCCAGCTCGCGAACCACTTGGCAAAAAGCGTTGGCTCCCACATTGGAGCTGGCTCCTTTGAGGCGGTGGGCGACCCGCCGCATTCTTTCTGCGTCGTAACCGGCAATGGCTTGGCGCAGTTGCGGAAGCTGGGTTTCGCAATCTTGGATGAACACCTGCAATAGCTCTCGCTGAAACCCCCGATCCCCGCCGGAAACCTGATCCAGGTAGGCAGAGTCGATGGGGTAGGGCTGGGTGGGAGAAGAGGGATCCCGGCTCTCGGCGGGGGAAGCTGGAGAGGCTGCTTCAGAAGCGGCTTGGTTGGAGGATCCCCCTGCAGACTGAGCAATCAGCTGGCTCCAGTGGTTGAGCACCCTTTCCAAATCTTCCTTCAGCACCGGCTTGCTGAGATAGTCGTCCATACCTGCCTGCAGGCAGCGCTCCCTATCCTCCTGCATGGCGTTGGCCGTGATGGCGATGATGACGGCGCGACGGCGGGATCCCTTCTCCAGTCTTTCCTGCTGGCGGATACGGCGGGTGGCCTCGTAGCCGTCCATCACCGGCATTTGGCAATCCATGAGAATAAGGTCATATCTGACCTGCTGCAGGAGATCCAATACCTCCTGACCATTGGCCACCACATCGGCCTTGTAGCCCAAACTCTCGAGCTGGCGCAAAGCCACCTTTTGGTTGACGGGGTTATCCTCTGCCAGCAAAATGCGCAGGGACTGCTGGGGTCGGTCGGCCATAGGCGTCGTCTGAGAGAGAGGGGGGCCAATGCCCAAAAGAGAGGTGGAGAGGCCAGAAGATTTCCCCAGGGCCATGGCCAACGCCTCCTGCAGACGGCTTTGTTTTACCGGCTTAACCAAGTAGGCGGCAAAGCCGATTTCGGCAGCGCGGCGGGAGTGCCCCCCCAGTCCCAGTGAAGTCATCATCACCAATTCCGTCTCCGCCAGTTGCGGATCTGCCTTGATCCAGCGGCCCAAGGTCTCCCCATCCACCTCTGGCATTTGCATATCCAAAACGGCCAGGGGGAAGGGTCTGTCTTCCCGAACGGCTTGGCGCAGTTTGTCCATAGCCTGATAGGCATTTTCGGCCTCTTCCACCACCATTCCCCAAGCCGCGGCCTGACAGCGCAGGATCTTGCGATTGGTGGCGTTGTCGTCCACCGCCAACAGTCGCTTGCCCTGCAGATCCACCGGGATGCGAGCAGAAGGCTGGGCAAGCTGCTGGACGTAGGGCTGCCGCTCCAGAGTCAGCTCGACGCTGAAGGTGCTGCCCTGTCCCTCCTGGCTTTGCAACGAGATGGTTCCCTCCATCAGTTCTGTCAGTTGTTTGCAGATGGCCAAGCCCAGTCCCGTACCTCCGTATTTGCGGGTGGTAGAGGCATCCACCTGGCTAAACGGTTGAAACAGCTTGCTCTGCGCCGCCGCCGGGATCCCGATCCCGGTATCTCTCACCGAGAGCTTGAGGTGGACATGGGTAGCGGTTTCTTGCAGCACCTCCGCTTGGATCACCACCTCTCCTCGGTGGGTGAACTTAATGGCGTTGCTTACCAAATTGTTGAGGATTTGCCGTAGTCGCGAGGCATCTCCCCGCAGGTAGCGCGGCACTTCCGGTGGCATGAGCACCGCCAGCTCCAATCCCTTGGCGTGGGCAGTGGGGGCAAACAGATCCGCCACCTCTTCCAGACACGAGCGGAGATCGAAATCCAGGATCTCCAGCTCCATTTCCCCGGCCTCCAATTTGGAGAAGTCCAGGATGTCGTTGATGAGGGTGAGCAGCGCATCGCCGCTGACGCGAATGGTCTCTACAAAGTCCCGCTGTTCTGCATTGAGGGGGGTCTCCAGCAGCAGGCCCGTCATCCCCAGTACCGCGTTCATGGGGGTGCGGATCTCGTGGCTCATGGTGGCCAAGAAGCTGCTCTTGGCCTGGGCAGCCTGCTCAGCTGCTTTGCGGGCTTGTTCCAGCTCGAGGCCGCGCTTTCTCTCCCGTTCCAAAAGGGCTGCCTGGGTGAGGGCAATGCCAATTTGGTTGGCCAACTGCGACAGCAGCTCCATCTCAAACGGCTGCCACTGACGCGGCCCGGAGCACTGGTGGGCCAGCAACAACCCCCACAACTGCTGCTCCAAAAACAGCGGCACCACCAAGTTGGCCCTGACCTGCATTTTTTGCAGCAGCTCTAGGTAACAAGGCTCCAGTCCTTCACTTTCCACATCGCTAACAACGCGAACGCGGCCCTGGCTGTAGAGCTGGGCGTACTTTTCCTGAAAACAGGGATCCTCGATCACCTCTCCCATCAAGGAGGGGATCCCTGGCTGAGTTTTCTCGTTGGAGATGATCCCAGAACCATCCGGCTGGAAGCGGTAGACCAAGACTCGGTCGGCTTTGAGCAGGGCTTGGATTTCTGTTACCGTCGTCTCTAGGATCTCGGCGATATCCAAAGATTCGCGGATCTTCAAGCTGAGATTGGCTAGCAACTGAGCCCGGCGGTTTTGCCGCTCCAATTCCTCTGCCGCTTTCTTCTGCTCAGTAATGTTGCGGAAGATGCCTCGCGTAGCCACCATCACTCCATCTTCAAAGCGGCAGTTGACATTGCCCTCCACCCAAACGGTTTCACCGCTGGCCGTGAGGAAAGCTGTCTCTACCCTCTCCAGTTTCTCCCCTGCTAGAAGCTTCTGGAAAAGAGCCTGGCAGTGCTCCCGGCAGTCGGGATGGAGAATGTCGAAGAGGGTCATTTGATAAACTTGAGCTTCGTCATAGCCCAAGGTCTCTTTCCAAGCGCGGTTGACATACAAAAAGTGCCCTTCAGCATCCACGCTTTGGATGAGGTCAGTGGCATTTTCAAAGAGATCCCGGTAGCGCTCTTCGCTTTCTTTCAAGGCCAGCTCCGCCAGCTTGCGGTCGGTGATGTCGATGCCGGTGCCCATGACAAACTCCACCTCGCCGGCAGCGTTGATTAGGGCGGTGTTAGACCAAGAAATAAGCCGCAGTGCCCCCTGCTTGCTGCGCCAAAAATTCTCATGGCGATTCAAAAAGAGGGAATGATTGCCCTTGAGCTGTTCAAAAGCTTGCTTTACACTGGGCACATCTTCCGGCGGGATCAAACCCAAATCCCACAGCAGCCGGCCCTTGACCTCTGCCAGCGAGTAGCCAGAAAGCTGCTCGGCAGCGCGGTTGAAGCGCAGGATACGCCCTTCTGGATCCATGACCACCACCAGCGCCCCTGCTGTATCAATAACCGCGTTGGTAAAATCTCGCTCTTGCTTGAGGGATCGTTCTGCCTCTTCCCGCTCGGCAGTCTCCCGGCGGATGAGGAAGTAAACGGCGCTCAGAACCAGGTAAGTAAAAATGAGCCCGCCAAAAGCAATGAGATTGGTTCTCACCCAGGTTAACTGCAGTTCCTGATTGCGTTGCTCCAGAAGGCGATTTTCCTCCTGCTGCAGCACCCGAATCAACTCGACAATTTGCTCCACCAACCTTGGCCCTTCGCTGCTTTCTAGAGCTTCCTGAACGGCAGGTAGCCCCTCTTGCTCCCTCAGCCGGATCAAGTCTTGGATGACTCGTAGCCGTTGCTTCAGCAGCAGCTCTAGGCGCTTCAGACGCTCCTGTTGCAGGGGGTTGTCGACAGTCAGTTCCTGCAGCAGGCGCAGACGGGTAGAGATTGCTTCAAGGCTGTCTTGGTACTCACCGAGGTAGCGAGGATTATCGGTCAGAAGATAGCCACGTTTACCGGCTTCGGCGGCGCGGGTTTCCGCCAGCAATCCTTCCAAGTTTTGGATCACTTTTAGAGTGTGGGCCACTCGTTCTGTAAGCTGCGGCAGTTGAGAGGCATTCCGCTGAGCTGAGTAGGTGATCCCGCCCAGAAGCAAGGCAGCTAGGCCAAAACCGGCGGTAACTTTGAGGAGAAAGCGGTTTTTGCGGGCAGGTTTAGTATCCCCCGACTTAGGCAGCAGAGGCGTCTGAGCCAGTTCCCTCAAGCTACGGCGCAGCTCCAACTGAGCTACTACCTGATGGGCCAGAGCCTTGAGCTGCTCCAATTGCTCCGGGCTAAGCTGCCGAGGCTGATAATCGATAACGCAAAGCGTGCCTAAGGCTTGCCCTTCTGGAGTTACCAGAGGGATGCCAGCATAGAAGCGGATGTGGGGCTCTTGCGTAACAAGCGGGTTGTCGGCAAAGCGCGGATCCTGAGTGGCATCGGGCACCACCAGCGGCTCTTGGGGAGACAAGATGGCGTGGGCGCAGAAGGCCACATCCCGGGGAGTCTCCTGCACATCGACGCCGAATTTGGCTTTAAACCACTGGCGGTGTTCGTCGATAAGGCTGACCAGAGCAATGGGCGTGCCGCAGATGTGGGCAGCCAGCCGCACGAGTTCGTCAAAGCTGTTCTCAGGAGCGGTGTCCAAAATCTGATACTGCCGCAGGGCAGCCAGCCGTTGCTCCTCATTGGGAGGGAGGGGGGCCTTAGGCATAGGTCAAACTAAGCGGAGAGAAAGGGATCCCGATCCACCGATCTCGGAGGTCGATAGTCTCAAGGTAAAAGAGGTAACCCCAGCATAACTTCCAAGCCTCTCCACCGGAAGCTACAGGGATCCGATCCCCAAACCAGCTTCCCGTTGGTTCAGTTCGCTACATTTTCACCACGCCTGCGTCAGCTACTCTAGCTCCTGCAAATTAAGCAAGCTTCGAGTTGAAATTTCTCAACGGAAGACTTACTATAGAGCGACGAGCTTTGTAAAGGGGGAATACTCTCAGTCATGCAAAAACTCCAAGACAGTTTGGTAAAAGCTCTGAGCATCGATGGAGCACTGGGGGTAGCGCTGGGGGATTGGAAAACTGGAATGTGCTTGGGATATAAGGGCACCAACAGCCCCGCTTTTCCTGAAGCTAGCTTGGAGCTGGCAATCGCCGGAAACACAGAAGTGATTCGCGCTAAGATGCGAGTCGCGGAGTCACTTAAGTTCACCGACAGAATTGAAGAGATTTTAATCATCCTGGAAACTCAGTACCATCTAATGCGTATGCTTAAAACCATAAACGGCCTATTTTTCTACCTAGCCTTAGACCGAGAAAAAGGGAACTTAGCTCTTGCCCGCATTAAACTCAGTCAAATTGAGAGCGAATTGACCCTCTAAGGGCAACTTGAAAGAGATGAAGCATCACGGCGAGCAGGGAGTCTAATTTGGCCGTGGAGCTACACCCCCAATACTTACTTGGCCGACAGGGCATGTCGGCATAGCTTAACCTAAGTGTTGAAGGAAAGAGAGTGCGGAACCGGGGACTTGAACCCCGATGGCATTGCTGCCACTAGAACCTGAATCTAGCGCGTCTACCATTCCGCCAGTTCCGCGGCGATCTACAAGTGTGCCCAAAGCAGGGGATCCCTGTCAAGGCTGGCAAAAGGGATCCCTTGCCGGCGGCTCTATCTGTGCTAAGCTCTGCTGCGCACAAGATTAAAGCCGATAACGCTGACCTTGGCCGACTTTACCTTCACCTGCGAGGGCACCTGCCCCCATACCCAAGCGCGGGCGGGATACTTCGTCACCCCCCACGGCGGGATCCCAACCCCTTGCTTTATGCCGGTGGGAACTTTGGCCAACGTGAAAACCCTCACCCCGGCCCAGCTCAAGGAGACAGGTGCCCACATCATCCTCAGCAACACCTATCATCTCCACCTGCAACCTGGCGAAAGCATCATTCAAGCGGCAGGGGGGCTGCACCGCTTTATGGGCTGGTCGGGCCCCATCCTTACCGACTCAGGGGGCTTCCAGGTCTTCAGCCTCAGCGCCATTCGCCAAATCAACGAGGAGGGAGTGACGTTCCGCTCTCCTCTCGATGGCCGCATCATTCACTTCACCCCAGAGCTATCCATCCAGATTCAAAATGCCTTGGGTGCCGATGTGATCATGGCCTTCGACGAGTGCCCGCCCTACCCTGCCAGCCCTGAGGAAGTGGAAGCAGCGGTGCGGCGAACCACCCAGTGGCTGAAACGGTGCGTGAAAGCCCATCGCCGCTCAGATCAGGCTTTGTTTGGCATTGTGCAGGGGGGAGTTTACCCTAAGCTGCGCCGGCGGGCGGTGGAAGAGGTCTGTCGGTTGGATCTGCCGGGCTATGCCATTGGCGGGGTGAGTGTGGGGGAGCCGGTCGAGTTTATGCACGCCGTTGTGCGGCAAACAGCCCCTCTACTGCCGGCAGATCGCCCCCGTTATCTCATGGGGGTGGGCACCTATGCCGAGATGCGGGCCGCCGTGGCCGCCGGAGTGGATTTGTTTGACTGCGTGATCCCCACCCGCTATGCCCGCCATGGCACGGTGATCAGCCGCGGCCAACGCTGGAACATCAAAAATGCGGAACACCGCCGCAGCTTGGATCCCATCGATCCCGACTGTCCCTGCTACACCTGCCGCCACTTCAGCCGAGCCTACTTGTGTCACCTCATCCGCGCCCAGGAGATCCTGGGCTACACTCTGCTCTCCATCCACAACATCACAGAGCTGATGCGCTACACCCAGAAGATGCGTCAGGCCATCTTGGAAGGCCAATTTCATGAGCACTGGGATCCCTGGAGCTAAGCCGGCCGGGAGATTTGTCTGGAAGCATCTGATCCATTTTGGTAGAATAAGTACATGGGATAGTACGTGCATATACTTAAGCTATCCCATGCGGTTCCAGGAAGGAGTCAGCTAGAAATCGCAGGAGCCCCGCACT
>NZ_JANSIO010000424.1:0-8412 GCF_047462195.1 Synechococcus sp. R3-13
ATTTTCTGGAAGAAGGGCAGCAGGATGAACGATACATCCAACAACAGGCGCGGCAGCCGCAAATTGTCCGGCAGCGGCAGATCTCGCACCGCCAAATAAAGCAGCCCCCAGCTCAACAAAAGCGGGATTAGGAGCAGATAGTTGGATTCGGCCAGCAGGGGTCGATCCACCACCAGCGGAAACAGAGGGCTGATCCCCCAGAGCAGATAGAGGTAAAAGTTGAAGTTCAGAAGCGGCTGCAGCAGAGGGGGCACCTTGAGGCGTTGACCTTGGGATCCGATCCCGTTTACCTGAGCTGCGATTTTCTGGCCCAGGGATCCACCTTTTTGAGGGGTTTGCGCTGCCGGAGCCGCCCGCCAACCGCAGTGGTCGCAGTAGGGAGACTTGAACCGGTAGGCCGGGATCGGCTTGCCACAGGAAGGGCAACGTTGGATCGGACGAGGTTGAGAACTGGAGGCCATGACCACTCGCGGTACTTCTGCTCTAACGTGCCCCAATGGCTCTTAGTTTACTCCCAGGGCAAATGACAGTGTGATACAGGCTGCTCCCAAAGCCGCGCCGGCCATGACCTGCACGGGAGTGTGGCCCAGCAATTCTTTCAGGTAGGGTTCTTGGAAACGGTCGGCGCCCTTTTCTTCAAACCATTCTTCCAGGAGGCGATTCAGCACCCGCGCCTGTTTTCCGGCGGCTTGGCGGATCCCCGCGGCATCGTACATCACCACCAATGCGAAAACCACCGTCGCGGCAAACAGCAGGCTGTCCCAGCCTTCCTGCATCCCCACCCCAATGGACAAAGCCGTCACCAACGCTGCGTGGGAGCTGGGCATTCCCCCGGTTTCCACCAAGACTCGCAGGTTAACCTTGCCCGACCGTACATAGGAAAGGATCAGCTTGATGGCTTGGGCCAACACACTGGCCAGCAAAGCAACCCAGAGGACATGATTGGCCATCAACTGTTGCAGCATACGGCTCTCCAGCACAGACATGCGAGCAGGGTCTCCAGGGATCCCATCTGATCTTGTCCCCTTGTCCTGTCCTAATGCTGACGGCGAGTGATGAAATCTGCCAGGGCCAACAGCGGCTCTGCCCGCGATCCATAGGGGCGCAACGTTTCCTTGGCCGATTGAATCAGCTCCTCGGCTTTTTGCCGGGAGGCCTCTAGGCCCAACAAGCTGGGATAGGTGGCTTTGGCGGCAGCTTGATCCTTTCCTGCCGTTTTGCCCAGTTGCTCGCTGGTGGCGGTGATGTCCAAAATGTCGTCCACAATCTGAAAGGCCAAGCCAATATCGCGGGCGTAGCGGCTCAGGTGGGCCAGCAGCTCCTCATCTCCCCCCGCCAGGATCCCTCCCGAAACCACCGAGACTTCCAATAGAGCGCCGGTCTTGTGGCTGTGAATGTACTCCAAAGTTTCCAGGGAAATGGCTTTGCCCTCCGACTCCAGATCCACCACCTGTCCCCCCACCAAACCGGTTGCCGCCACAGCATGGCCAATGCGGGCAATCACCTGCAACACCAACTGCGGCGGTACCCCCTGAGTTTGGCTGGCAATGTGCTCAAAGGCAAAGGCCAGCAGGGCATCTCCTGCCAAGATGGCAATGTCTTCGCCGAACACCTTGTGGTTGGTGGGTTTGCCGCGGCGAAAGTCGTCATTGTCCATGGCCGGCAAGTCGTCATGGATGAGCGACATGGTGTGGATCATTTCCAGGGCACAGGCGGTAGGCAGAGCCTGCTCCACAGTGCCGCCGGCCAACTCGCAAGCAGCCAGACAGAGGATGGGCCTGAGGCGCTTCCCCCCTGCCAATAGGCTGTAGCGCATCGCCTCGTAAATGCGCTCCGGATAGGCGGGAACCAAAGCTGCAGAGAGAGCTTCTTCCACCTGTTGCTGACGCTGGCTCAGGTAGGCTTTCAGGTTAAAGGTTTGGGCAACCAAGCGGGGTTTCCTCTCAACTCGGCAATGGGGGGATCCTTGTCGAGCCGTTCTTCAACAGACTTGTCAGGTGTCATTATCTCATGTCCACTTTAATTGGGGATCCCAGCCCAGAGGCCAAAAGGGTAAGAAGTAACAGCAAGTTGCAGCCGATGAAGAAACTGCAGGGATCCTGAGCCGCCAACTTGCGGTTGCTGTCGCCACAATGTCAGGATTCATAAGGATCTTTAGCCGGATTGCCCTCCTATGTCCCACTCGCCTGTTCAGCTCAGCGCCACCTCCTCCACCGCCAGCGGTGCGGAGCACTTGGGTGACCGTTTGCTGCGGGCGGCCCGAGGGGAAGTGCTGGATCGCCCTCCAGTTTGGATGATGCGCCAGGCGGGTCGCTACATGGCGGCCTACCGCGAGCTGCAAAGCAAGTACACCTTTAAGCAGCGTTGCGAGATCCCGGAGCTGGCCGTCGAGATCTCGTTGCAACCGTTTCGGGCCTTTGCCCCTGATGGAGTGATCCTGTTCAGCGATATCCTCACCCCCCTTGAGGGCATGGGGATCCCTTTTGAGCTGGTGGAGCATCAGGGGCCAATCATCGACCCGCCGATTCGTTCGCAAGCCCAAATTGAGCGCATTCGCCTCCTGGAACCGGAAGAAAGTCTGCCTTTCATCAAGACCATTCTCAGCACCCTGCGCCGCGAGGTGGAAGGAAAAGCGACGCTGCTGGGGTTTGTCGGCTCCCCCTGGACTCTGGCCTGCTATGCTGTGGAAGGGCGCAGCTCCAAAGATTACGCCCACATCAAGAGCTTGGCCTTCGCGCAGCCGCCATTGCTGCATCAGTTGCTGAGTAAGCTGGCCGACAGCATTGCCCGCTACGTGATCTACCAGATCGAGTGCGGCGCCCAGGTGGTGCAGTTGTTCGATACTTGGGCCGGACAGCTCAGCCCAGTCGATTACGAGTGTTGGGCCTTGCCCTACCAAAAGCAAATTGTGGATCAGGTGAAAGCTCGCTATCCGCAGGTGCCACTGATCCTCTACATCAACGGCAGCGCCGCTTTGCTGGAGCGGGTGGGCAAAGCCGGCATCGACGTGTTCAGCCTCGATTGGATGAGCGATATGGCAGAGGCCAGGGCTCGCCTGGGATCCCTAGCGGTGCAGGGCAATCTGGATCCAATGGTGTTGCTGGGATCCCCGGAGTTCATCCGGCAGCGCACCCTAGAGGTGATTCGAAAAGCCGGATCCCGTGGGCATATCATGAACCTGGGCCACGGCATTCACCAAAGCACTCCAGAGGCCAATGTCCATTACTTTTTCGAGACGGTGCGCCAGTCGGCAGAGCTCCTAAAAGCCCTCTAGCCTAACAGGCAGCGCGAACCCCTCCTCCCTGAAGCGTTTTGCTCAACTTTTGCTCTAAGGTTGCACGGCCATCTCCAGGGATCCCCGGTGTACATCAGCGTCATCATTCCCACCTACAACCGCCGTCCCATTTTGGAGCAGTGTCTGCGGGCCCTGGCGCAGCAGCAGCCCGGCCCCTACGAGGGCTACGAGGTGGTGGTGGTGGACGATGGCTCCACCGATGGCACAGTGGAATGGCTGCAGAACAACCCCGTTGGCTTGCCCCAGTGGAAACTGTTGCAGCAGGAGCACCGTGGCCCCGCCGCTGCCCGCAACCTGGGGTTTCGCCACGCCCAGGGATCCCTCATCGTCTTTATCGACAGCGACCTGGTGGTGGTGGATCACTTCTTGGCCAGCCACGCCCAGATGCTGCGGCGGCACGGCGTTACAGGGGATCCCCGCTCCCCCCACGAGGCTAAGGTCTTCACCTACGGGCGGGTGATCAACACCAGCAATTTTCAGGATCCCCGCTCCGAACCCTTCAAGCCCACCGATTTTTCGGCAGCCTTTTTCGCCACCGGCAACGTGGCCATTGCCCGCCATTGGTTGGAGCTGGCCTGCGAAACCCCCGCCGGCCCCTTTGACGAGCGGTTTCACCTCTACGGCTGGGAAGACCTGGAGCTGGGGGTGCGGCTAAAACGTTTGGGCCTGCGCCTGGTCAAGTGCCCCCAGGCCACCGGCTACCACTGGCATCCGCCCTTTGAGCTGCAGCAGATCCCAGGATTGATTGAGCGGGAACGGCAGCGGGGCCGCATGGGTATTCTCTTTTACCAAAAACACCCCACCTGGGCCGTGCGCCTGATGATCCAACTGACGCCCCTGCACCAATTCCTGTGGGGCCTTTTATCCCTGGGGGGCTGGCTGAACGAGAAGCGGGTGGAACCGCTGCTGCGCTGGTTGATCCGGCATGGCCGCTCGCAGTTGGCCTTGGAGCTGTGCCGGATTTTTTTCCTCAACTGGTACAACGTGCAGGCCGTTTACGAAAGCTACAGAGCGATGAAGGCGCGAAATAAGGGGATCCACTCTGCTTGAGCTGCCACCAGGGCGGGGTAAATAAGCCGGCCATAATCCTTGCCGGGAATCAGAGGCTGGCCGGGATCCGGATCGGTGCAGCTCAGGGGTTCCCAAACGGCGCCGGCCCCCTTGACAATGACCCACACTGCCGCCACATCCCAGATCTTGGGCGAGCGTTCTACCGCCCCCAAAAGGCTGCCACCGGCCACCGCCAGCAGGTTGTAGGCAGCGCCCCCCAACATCCGCGCTTTGCAAGGGAATTGCGGGCTAATCCAATGGCTGCTGCGGGAACAGAAATTAAACAATTGGTTGGGGCCGGGTGAGGCGGTGCTAGGACGGATTGGCTGGGGACAGGCGGGATCCCGGTCGTGGCGGGTGAGAAAAGCCCCTGCTGCTGCATCCCCAGGAAACCGAGGCCAATAACCGTAAAAAGTCTGGCGGATGGGCGGCAGATGGACACAGCCAAACACCGGCACGCCCCAATGCAGCAAAGCCAAGGAGCTGCCCCAAATGGGGATCCCACGGGCAAAATTGGTGGTGCCATCCAAAGGATCCACTACCCAACACCACTCCTTCTCGGGAAAAATGTGGTTGGATTCCTCGCTCAGATAACCGTGATCGGGGTAGGCAGCGGCAATGGCCCCTTGAAAAGCGCGATCCGCCCACTGGTCAGAAGAGGTTACCAAGCTGCCGTCGGCTTTTAAGGACTCCGTCCCGCTGGCGCGAACCGTAGGGTGGGCCTGGCCAAAGTCTGCCAAGAGCTGGGATCCCACGCTGGCCGTAGCCTGCAAGGCAAACTCGGTAACCTCCAGCCAGAAAGGGGATAGAGCAGCAGTTGCAGAAGGAGCACTCATGCCCCAATCCTAGCGGGATCCCTGGCTTTTGGGGTGGAAAAGGGGTCGCAATGGCAGCGGATCCCTCACAAGCAGGTTCTAGGCCCATAAGCTGAATAGAATCAAATCATAGGTAAACTCCCCAGCTGGCCACCCTCCTCCATGAACCAGCGCCTGATTGGACAACTGATTGGCAACCGCTACCGGCTGACCCGCCACATCAGCGAGGGTGGCTACGGCAATGTGTTCGAGGCGGTGGATACCCAGCTCAATGACGAGCTGGTGGCCGTCAAGTTGTTGCGCCCGCCGCCCCCGGACATGGGCCCAGAGTACTACCAGCAACTGCAGCAACGCTTCATGGATGAGGCCAGGGTCAGCGCTCTATTGGGCGAGCACCCCAACATCGTGCAGGTGCGCTCTTACGGCCTGTACCAAAACCAGCCCTATCTGGTGATGGAGTACCTGAATGCCAAACCCTACAGCGGCCAGGGGTTGGACTATGTGCTGGCTCGGGAAGGCCCCCTGCACCCAGAGCGAGTGGTGAACTTGGCTCTGCAAATTTGCTCTGCCCTGCACCACGCCCACAACTTTCAGATGGATCTGGGCAAGCACTCCATTCGCGGCGTCATCCACCGCGACATTAAACCCAGCAACATCTTTGTGCAGAAAGGGCCCGATGGGAAAGAGCGGGTCAAGATCCTGGACTTCGGCATTTCCAAGCTCATGGGGGAGACCTCTCGTGGCCTGACGCAGACGGGCTATTTTTTGGGCACGATGGTCTATGCCTCGCCCGAGCAAATGCGCGGAGAAAAGCTGGATGGCCGCTCCGACATCTATTCCCTGGGGGTGGTGCTGTACGAGCTGTTAACTGGTGCGTTGCCCTTCGAGCCGGATACCGACACCTTGCAGGGCTGGTACCACGTCCACAACTTTCAAAAGCCCCGCCCCTTCCAAGACCACAAGCTAGCCCACCCCATCCCCGCTGCCCTGGAGAAGGTTGTCCTCCAGTGCCTAGAGAAAGACCCTGCCCTCCGCCCGGCCAACATGGAAGTGCTCGGCCAGCAGCTACAGGCTGTCTATGGAAACAAGATCGCCCCTCCTGCCCCGTTCGTTCCCTCAAGTTCATCTCCTGCATCTCCAGGTGTTCGTCCCCAGCGGATCCCGACCGGATTTGGCCAGCCGACTTCCCAACAGCCCCGAACTGCCCCAGTTGAGGAAGAAAAGCTACAACGGGCGGTAAGGCTGATCGAGGCAGGCGAGTACAAGATGGCCGTCCATTTGCTCAATGAGCTGATCCAGAGCGCCCCCAACGAAGCCCGCTACTATCTCTACCGCGGTCTGGCCCACCAACGACAGGGGCATTGGGGCCTTGCCCAGATGGACTATCAAGGGGTGCTGCGGCTGGAACCGGGTAACCCTTCAGCGGAACAGGGACTGCGCGAGGTGGAACAGAAGGTTGGGCAGGAACATGTCAACAGCAAGTCCGGCTCTCATCTGTTGGATGCACCCCTGAATGCACCCCGCCTGGGCAAAGGGTCGGCGTTGAGTTGGCTCTTGGCCAATTGGGGGGCGGCTGGGATCGGCTACCTGGGGCTGGGGGCATCAGCGCCTCTGCTGGCGGCTTTGGGATCACTACAAGAAGCGGTGGCTGGAGCCGGCCTTGGCTTGCTGATGGGGCTGCTGCAGTGGCTGGTGTTGCGGCGGCAGGTTTCGGTGGGATGGGTGGCTGCAACTTTGCTGGCCACGGCTTTGGGCTGGGCGGCGGCGGATTTCCTCGCTCCCCAGGTGGGGGTAGCAACCTCTGCTTTTAACCCGACGGATCCCTGGCTCCAAAATGTCTTGCAGGCAATGGGAGATGCGCTGCGCGGTTTGCTGGTGGGGGTCGGCGTTGGTGGGCTGCAATGGGCCTTGTGGTCTCAGCGCTGGAAAGGTAGCCGGGCTTGGATCTTGGCGGCAGTTGCCGAAGGGGCAGGATCGGCTCTGTTGATGGGTTGGCTGCTGGCCAATACTACCTTGAACAGTTGGCTGCTGCTGATCGTGGGGCTACTGGCCAACACGCGCCCCCTTAGCGCAATGGTGCTTTTGAATTTGCGCCGGATCCCTCCTGTTCAAAATCAACAACAAGCCTCTTAGGCCCCAGGGATCCCGTTTCGAAAAACAACCGCAGTTCGACAGTCCCTTTGACTCTCTCTAGGAAAGAGGGGAGCCAGGAATTGAAATAGATCATCATGGTACTGGATCCACCTGGCTATGGGCAATTTGGCTTGGGATCCCGTAAAGCAATGGCAATTCAACTGCAACATTCAAGCAACAAAAAGGCCCCCTTTCGAGGGCTCTTTTGAGGATACTATTGCGCCGTTTTACCGTGGTTTTCGACCTGGAAAATCCAGTGTAGGATACCGGGGATGATTGTTGATAGTTTCCAAATCTAAGTTTGGCTTACTGCTCTCACATCCACTTCCCATCCTAATTGTCGAAGGGTATAGATCGCAAAAACATAACGGCAGTCACCAACGCCGCAGAATCCTTTTCCAATCATACCCCATTTTTGGGATGTGCCTGTCAAGTGCTCATAAGGGCTAGGATGAAAGATAGCTTGACTTGTTGCCGGCCATGCTCGGTTCCTGGTTAGACAACATCTATGGCGCTTGGTTTCTGCCGGAGCGCACTTTTCGGGCACTGCGGGAACAGCCCGTTCTCTGGCAAGCCTTTGGGGTGGTGGGGCTGCTTAACGTCCTAGAGGCGATTCGCCGCTCTGGGGCAAGCCTGCCGAGCATGGTGCTGGCAGTACTGATGGGATCCCTGGGCTGGGTGAGTTTGGCGGCTTTGCTGCAGTTGCTGGCCTTCTGTTTAGGTCGGGCTGCCCCTTCCTTTTCGGCGCTGCTGTGCTTGACGGGGTTTGCCGGCTTGCCGTGGCTGCTGCTGGGGCCTGCTCAATCGTTGGGTGGGGTACTGGGATCCCTGCTGGGCCTTGCAGCGCTGCTGTGGTTTGTGGTTTGGCAGGTGCGGGCGGTAGCTGTAGCGCTGGATTTGGAGTGGTGGCGCCTGGTGGGCCTGATCCCATTGGCTTTCCTAGGGGGGATCCTGTCCCTGAGCTGGCTGACCAGCGGCGTCGTTGCTCTGGCTTCCTTGCGCTAAAGCTTATAGTTGTTTCAGGTTAGGGTGAGACGCCTGGGCTACCAAGAAAAGCCTTCTGGTTCTGCGTATTGTTGCTCCGCAACGCTATTGCTATGCCTACGGCACCCTGACGGG
>NZ_JANSIO010000425.1:0-1393 GCF_047462195.1 Synechococcus sp. R3-13
CCCCCTCCCAGATTGCGGTGGGCTATGGCCTGCTGCTGCTGTTGCTTTGGGGATTGGCCACTGCTCCCTGGACGACTCTGACCATTTTGGTGCTGCTGATCAATCTTTTTTACGTCGCTTCGATCCTGTTCAAACTGCTGCTCAGCCTAGTGGGATCCGCCGATCGCTTCCACCAGATTACCGATGAGGAAGTAGCCGCTTTGGATGATCGCGACTTGCCCATCTACACCATCCTGGTGCCGGTCTACAAAGAGCCGGAAGTAATGCCGATTTTGATCAAGTCTCTCTCTAAGCTGGATTACCCCCACGAGCGGTTGGATGTGCTTATTCTGTTGGAGGAAAACGACCGAGACACCATTGAGGCAGCTCGAGCTGCCAAGCCCCCCCGCTACGTGCGCCTGCTGTTGGTGCCCGACAGCAAACCCAAGACCAAGCCCAAAGCCTGCAACTACGGCCTGGCTTTTGCCCGTGGCGAATACCTCACCATCTACGACGCTGAAGACATTCCGGATCCAGACCAACTCAAAAAAGCAGTCATTGCCTTCCGAAAAGGGGATCCCAGCTTGGTCTGCGTCCAGGCTGCCCTCAACTACTTCAACCGCAGCGAGAACTTCCTCACCCGCATGTTCACCCTGGAGTATTCCTATTGGTTTGATTACCTTCTGCCGGGTTTGGAAACTCTCAGAATGCCCATCCCCTTGGGTGGCACCAGCAACCACTTTCGCACTGACCGCCTGCGGGAGCTGCAGGGATGGGATCCCTTTAACGTCACCGAAGACGCAGATCTAGGCATCCGCGCCAGCCAGCACGGCTATACGGTGGGGGTGATCAACTCCACCACTTATGAAGAGGCCAACTGCGCTGTTAAAAACTGGATCCGGCAGCGCTCCCGCTGGATCAAGGGCTACATGCAAACTTGGCTGGTGCACAACCGCAACCCCCTGCGCTCGTTGCGCAAGCTGGGCCTGAAGAACTGGCTGTCTTACCAGTTTTTTATTGGCGGCAGCTTCTTTACCTTTCTCACCAGCCCCATCATGTGGCTGCTGTTTATTTACTGGCTGCTCACCCGCGCCCATTGGCTGCAAAACATTTTCCCCAGTTGGCTGGTTTATGTGGGCTTGTTTAACCTCCTGGTGGGCAATGCCATTGGGATTTACCTCAACTTGGTGGCCGTTTTCCGGCGAGGGTACTACGATCTGGCCTTCTATGCCCTGCTCAACCCCATCTACTGGCAACTGCACTCTATGGCAGCTTACATGGCCCTGTGGCAGCTCTTTACCAAGCCCTTCTACTGGGAAAAGACCATCCACGGCCTGAGCAAGTTTACCCACGCCAAAGTCCAGGAAGCTGCTCACAAAGCAGCCTAGGTTGTGTTGATCTTTCATTTGAGCCA
>NZ_JANSIO010000426.1:0-1313 GCF_047462195.1 Synechococcus sp. R3-13
CTATCACCTAGAGGGATTCGACGTTTACTGCGATCTGCCCATCAGCCCCAGCGAAGCGGTTTTGGGCGCCCAGGTGGAGGTGCCCACCTTGGATGGGGTGGTGAAGCTGCGGATCCCACCTGGCATGCAGCCGGGGCGAAAGTTGCGGCTGGCGGAAAGGGGATTTCCCAAAGGCAACGGAGAACGGGGGGATTTTTACGTGGTGGTGCAGATCCATTTGCCCACCCAGATCTCCGAAGAAGAGCGAGAACTTTACGAAAAGCTGCAGCGGGTTCAATCCTACGATCCCCGCGCCACCCTTAAGCTCTAGCATTGATATTCTCCGATATTCTCCCACGGCCAAAGCCTCAAGATTCTTGACAAGCGCTCCGCGCCGCCTGAAAGCAGGAAGCCGCCCTTCTAGCTTGCTTCCGGTAGCGGTAGGGCGGGGCTGGAGGCCCAGCCTTGGGGTCAAGATGGGGTCCTGCTGGAATCTGGTTGCGTCGGCGGGACGGGAGCTGCATTTGCTTCCAGAGGTTCCTGACGAGAGCATCCCTGGCTCCATTGCAGTTGCCGCAGGATCCCGCGCAACAAAGCCACCTCGGCTACGGTCAGGCCGGCTCGCTGGAACAGGGCGCGAAACTTGAGCATTTTGCGGCGGGCTGTGTGGGGGTGCAGGTAGCCAATTTGCAGCAACAGCGCTTCTAAGTGGTCGAAAAATCCCTCCAGCAGCTCGAAGGGGGCAAGCCTTTGAGGCGAGGGCATAGGAGGAGCAGGGGAAGGGCTCTGGCAGACGAGGGTGTACAGCTCATAGCAACAAATGGCCACGGCTTGGGCCAAGTTTAAAGAGGGATAGGTCGCATCGGTGGGGATCTGGATCTGGCGATGGCAAAGGGCCAGCTCCTCGTTGCTCAAGCCGCGATCTTCGGGGCCAAACACAAGGGCAGCAGGGCCGGCGGCCAGCAGAGCGGGAAAGGCTTGGCGGGGGGACTGAATTTGCCATTCGGGTGGGTAGGTTTGGCTGCGCCCCGTTGTCCCGAAAACTTGCACACACCCCTGCAGGGCTTCGGGCAAGGTATGCACCTTCTGGGCTTGGTGGAGCAAGTCCGCCCCATGCACGGCTGCGGTGAGCGCCTCGGCATCCAGGGGATCGCATTGGGGATCCACCAGCACCCATTGCCTGAGGCCCATGTTTTTCATGATGCGAGCAACAGCGCCCAAATTGCGTGGCCCAGCCGGCTGCACCAACACAAGCCGCACCTGCGCCAGTTGTTCAGGGCCAGAGTGGGTTGACATACTCCATGCCCTAAAGAGCAAGGATTCTTGACGCTTCA
>NZ_JANSIO010000427.1:0-7463 GCF_047462195.1 Synechococcus sp. R3-13
ATCACCTTAACCCAGCCTGCCCGACCTTCGATCCGGCTACGCGACAGGAACCGACAACGGGGATTGAGTTGCCGCATTCCCCAAGGCTACGGATTTGGAGATGGAGGCAAACTCCGTTTGTAGACATCGGGCCACATACTCAACCGCAGCGTAGGTGATGGCTTTGCCAAGGCTAAGGCGAATGGATCCCAGCGCCTCGGCTTCTGAGTGGCCCATGGCCAAGAGGATGCGGCTGGGGATCAGTTGGCCGCTGCTACAGGCGGAGCCGGCGCTAATGGCGATCCCCTGGCGGCTCAGAGCCCTGACCAGCACATTCCCGGGGATCCCCCCTGCGGTGCAGTAGCTGAGGTGGTGGGGCAGACGCTGCTCCAAATCCACAGGGCCGGTCAGCCGCAAACCGGGCACCTCCGCCAGCAACTGGGCCAAATGCCGTTGCAATTGCCGTAGGCGGGCCGTTTCTTGGGACAGCTCCTGGGCCGCCAGAGCCGCCGCCACTCCCAAGCCGACAATGCCCGGGATCCCTTGGGTACCGGCGCGCAGCCGCCGTTCTTGCCCGCCCCCCCGCAGCAGCGGTCGCAGCTCCACCCCTGGGCGCACGTACAGTGCCCCCACCCCCTGCGGCCCGTAGAGCTTGTGCCCGGAAAGGGAGAGCAGATCCACCGGCAGTTGTGTCAGATCCAACGGGATCCGCCCCACCGTCTGCACAGCATCGCTGTGGAACAGTACCCCAGCTTGGCGGCAGATGTGGCCCAGCTCGGCAATGGGTTGCAGGGATCCCACCTCATTTTGCCCGTGGACGATGGAGACCAAAACGGTATTGGGTTGCAGCGCCTGGATCAAAGTCTGGGGATCCACCTGGCCGGCGGCGTTCACCGGCAGACGGGTGACCTGCCAGCCTTGGGACTGCAACTGGCGGGCAGCATTCTCCACCGAGGCGTGCTCGACGCTGGAGATGATGAGATGTTGGGGAGTAGAGTAGCGCTGGGCCACCCCAAACAGGGCCAGGTTGTTGGACTCCGTCCCGCCTGAGGTAAACAGCAGCGCCTCCGGCTCACAGTTAAGCAGCTCGGCCACCTGCTGCCGCGCCCGCTCCATGGCCATGGCGGCCCGTTCTCCCCACCCGTGCAAGCTGGAGGGGTTGCCCCAGCTTTCCTGCATCGCCATCTGCATGGCCTCGATCACCTCAGGCCGAGGCGGAGTGGTGGCGCTGTGGTCAAAGTAGAGGTCAGGATCCAAACGCAACATGCCAGCTCGACCAGCCGGGGCTCCGTGTTCCTATCTTAAGATCCTTGGCCAGTGTTGCCCAACGCTGGCAGCAGCTTCCCCTTGTTGAGGCCAAACCCGCTGGAGGCAAATTGAGCCTGCCTACTTGAAAAGACTAGTACGCTGGCGGTGCATCACCACCGATTCCACCAAGCCAATGGCCAGAAAATTGGTCAGTAGAGCCGAGCGGCCATAACTTAGAAAAGGCAAAGGCAAGCCGGTAATCGGGGCCAGGCCGATGGTCATGCTGATGTTCACCACCGCCTGAAAGAGGATCATCGCCAGCACCCCAATGGCAATCAGGGATCCAAAATTGTCCTTGGCCCCTTGGGCAATCCAGATCAGCCGCGCACACAGGATCCAAAACAGGATCAGCACCGTCAGGGTGCCGATAAAACCCATCTCTTCCCCAATGGCCGAGAAAATAAAATCCGTGTGCTGTTCGGGGATGAAGTCCAGCTGGGTTTGGGTGCCCTGCTGGATACCGCGGCCCCAGAGGCCGCCGGCTCCGATGGCAATGCGGGATTGAATGAGGTGATAGCCGGCTCCCCAGGGCTCTTGCATGGGATCGATAAAAATCTCCAGCCGCCGCCGCTGATAGGGCTTGAGAAGGTGCCAGGCTAGCTGACCCAACTGCCCCGAGAGCAGGTTGATTACCCCAAAAGTTACGGCCCCCGTCCACTGCCAGGGGAGACGCCAAGCAGCCAACCCCGCCATTCCCAGACACCAGAGCAGCCAAATCCAAAGCATCCAGCTCTGCTCTGGGCGAGTGTGTAAGCCATAGAGAATGGCTCCCACCCCCGGCGACAAAAGCAAGAGGATCCAACTGCCCTTGGCCCCGGCCCAGTAGAGCATGACCAGGACAATCACCACAAACACCAGGGCAGTGCCCAGGTTGGGCTGCAGGAAAATCAAGATCCAGGGAGGAGCAATGACGGCAACGGCCACCCAAATCTGGCTGAAGTACTTGATCGGCCAGTGGTGCAGGAGAGCAGCCAGGGTAACAATTACCCCCAGCTTGGCAAACTCAGAAGGCTGCACCTGAAAGCCAGCGATGGAGAGCCAGCGCTCCGCTCCTCCGCCTGCTGTGCCGAAAAAGAGCACTGCAATTAAACTCGCCAAGGTCAGGAAGTAGGTGAACCAGTGCCAGCGCAACAGCCGCTCATACGGGATCCGGGCTACCATTCCCAAAAACACCAGGCTGATCCCGGCCATGATCAACTGCTGTACCCAGTAGTGGCTGATGGGACGCTCCCAGACTGCGCTGCGGATGGCAAGAATGCCGATGCCCGTCAAGGCCAGCACTGTGGCCAGCAACATGCCATCGAACTCGCGCCAGGGAGCCAAGATCTGCCGCAGAAGCTTTTTCCACCTAGGCTGAGAAGACACCTTTGGGTCAACGTTGCCCAGCAATAGACCCGATCCTCCAAAGCAAGGCCAGCCTCAGTTTGACATACCCCCTGCCCTACCGACTTGTTTTCTCATCACTCGCGTTGAGTGTCGATTCCTCGTCGATCCATTTTCTGGCGTGTTCGCCTCCTCTGATAGGGCCTCAGTAGTGCTCCGCACCGCTGTCGCGAACAGGTCAGCCCTCCTCAAGTTGATCCTGCTCAGATTGGCTGGACTCAGGATTCTTTCATTCCCAGCTCTGCAGTTGCCCTAGCCAAGCGGAGATGTGGGATCCCACTTCTTCTCGACGCCGTTCAAAATTGGCTGCCGTCCAAATGAGGAGCAGGCCCAGCAGGATCCCAGTGGCCCAGAACAGCAGCGAATAAGCTGTCACCAGTAGCCATCCCTGCCGCAGGATCCCCAGCCCAAAAGCCAGCGTGCCCACGAAGAGATAAGCTCTTACCCGCAAGGCCAAGCCCAGCAGACCCAAAGCTAAGCCCAGCCCCACCGGCCAAAATCCCGCCCACAGTTGCCCGTGGGTTTCCACCATCACCACCAGCAGCCATGTGCCCAAGGAAACCAGCCGCAGCCAATGTCGCCCCCGCCGTCCGTTGGTTTCCTGTAATCCCGGATCCACCTGAGCCACATAGAGCAGGGATCCCACCAAGGGTAGGGCGGAGAACGTGAGAGAAGACCAGTCCTGTTGCTGGATGTAATCCCAGAGGATCCAGTTGCTCAAAAACAAGCTGATGTAGCCCAGGCGCACCTGGGATCTCCAGACGGACAGCAGAGCATAGTAGGTTGCCCCCAACAGCAGATTAAGGGTGTTGTTTCCTCCCGCGGTTACCAGAAAAGCGGCCAGGGGCAGCACCAGGGCTGTATTCTGCCAAGGAGCCGCCGGCCAGCCCCACCGTCGCCAGGGCAAGCCGTGGTAAACCAGCCCCAGCCCACAGAGCAGGGATCCGGCCCACCGCGCTATTGATAGCTGTGGCAGCCCCAGGAACACACTGCCCAGCAGAACCCCAGCCCCCTGCCAAGCACTGAGGTAACCCCAGACCGTTGGCGCCCAATTTCGCTCTGTCGGAGATTCTGAAGTTGAGGTTCTCGCCTGTCCGGCGGCATAGGCCACCAGGCCGGATCCCGTCAGCACCCAGAGCCCCTTCCCCCAAGGGCTGAGAGCGAAACTCCAAAGGGCGAGGCTGGCCAAGCCCCAGTTGCCGGCACCTATCCGCTGCAGCCAGGCCGCTTTCAGCCGCAGGGTCGCCACCAGCCAAGATGGACAGAGGCAGTAGCCCACTGCCAAGAGCAGCCCTAGCAAAGCTGTCAGCACCGCCGCTTCGTCCTCCCAGAATTCCCCAGTTTGCTGGCCGAGAAAGTAGACCCAGCTCTCGTAGGCCGCCAGCGATATTCCGAAAGCTCCCAGGATCCCCTTCCGGTTGGTAGGAGGAGGGCCTTCCTGTTCGCGACAGGGGTGCTGCTCCGGTGACTGTCGGCGCCCCACGCCCAGCAGCACGATGGAGAGACCTAAGCTGCCCAGACCTGTCAGCTCGCTCCATTCGAGTTCGAGATGGGATCCCAGCCAGCCCAAGCCGGCATAGATCAGCGGCGCTGTCCCCCAGCAACTCAGAGCCTTGACCCGCTGCAGGAGTTGTCCCCCTGAGGACTCCGTCCCACCAGCGCGATCGGGCCGCTCAAAGAGGAGTTTCTCCGGCCCAATCCAAAAGAGGATCCCCAGGCTCAGATTGATGACGGCAAGCAGAGGGGCAACAGGACGGGATCCCTGCACAGCCCACAACACGCCGCTTGCCGCCAGTAGCTCCAAAGCCCAGCCCAGCCCGTACAACAACCCATCCATCTGACCCTTGATCTGGCCAGATGAAAGGGCTTGGGCAATTTCAGGGGCATCCCCTGTCGGAGAGGACTCCGTCCCGCTAGCGCTAGGGGGGAGGGTCGGAGAGGATCCCGTCTCGGCAATGGGAGCAGAGAAGACCGGAGCAACCTCTACCCAAAGTCGGAGACCAATGGCCAGCCAGGTAACCCCAGAGGCCAGCGGTATGGCTGCCGAGAAAGCAGGGGGCGAGGAAGGGGTGAAGAGGGCCGCCGCGGTGGGCAACGTTAGGGAGAGCAAGAGCACCAACCCCAAGGGTATACCCCAGCCATCCAGGGCTGGCCGGTAAGCGGCTTGCAGGCGAGAAGAGAGGTGCCGGATGCCGTAGCGACAGCCGCTCAAGAGCAACAGCAGCGCTGCCAAGACCAGCAGCCATTCCGCTTCCGTAAGTGTCGGCAAGAGCCGGCTGATCCCCACCAGGCCGAACCCTGAGCCGAAGGCCACCGCCAGCAGGGCTTCCCCCTCTGCTCCAGGAGTAGGGGAACTTGGCAAGGGACAAGCCCATAGCCACACCTGGGTAGCTAGCAGCAGCAACCCCAGCCCTAGCCCGAGCAGATCCGGGCCCGGCCTGCCCAAGGTGAGCAACTGCGCCATCACCAGCGAGAGCACGGCCCAAAGACGCAGGGATCCCCGCACTGGGATCCCCTGCTGCCAGGAAAGGGATCCCAATCCCCCTTGCTCTGGGCTCTGCAGCCAGCGGGGCATGAACTCCAGGGGGGGCAGGGCCAATACCTGAGCTGCCGTTAAAGCAAGAGGCACCAGCAGCCACAGCCAGCCCATGGATTGTTCACCCGTCGCAGACGAATCAAGGAACCGTTGCAGCAAAAACGCCAAGTAGCTGGATCCCACCAGCACCAGCCCTATGCCATCTGCACTTCGCTGCCACAGCTCCGCAGGCACTCCCCAAAAAAAGCGCTCTGACCCACCCAGAGCTACCCGCCCTGCCCATTGCAATAGGCCCACCAGCAGCAGAACCACTCCCCAACTGGACAGGCTAGTGCTCCGCACCGCTGGCGCGAACAAGTCGGGCAAAAGCCAGCGGATCCCGGCTAGCAGTGCCCCCACTCCGTAGGCGTGGGTCAGGAGTACCCAAAGAAAGTTGGGAGTTTCTCCTGATCTAGACTTTTGTTGTAGCCACCAGGCCAGGATCCCGGCGCTCAAAAGCAAGTGCCAAAAGCGAATGGCCGGATAGGGAAGGCTCAAGAGCAGCAGGGATCCCCCTAGCCCCAAAACCAAGCGCTCTGTTGGTTCTACCAGCCTAGAAAAGCCTGTCTCACCGGCTTCTGGACCGCTCCTCTGCCAGCGGGCCGCCAACCCCAGCCACAGCACCTCGTAGGGCAGCAGCGCCAACCCCAGCAAGCCCCAAGGGGAATCAAGGGGCTGAAACCAGTTGATCACTGTAGCCACAACTGCTTGCCGCCAGCTTGCTGGCCACACCTGCCAAAAAGCCCAGCAAGTTTCCAGGCCCAGCAAGAACAGCAACGTCAAATGCACCCTAAGGACTTCGTCCCGCTGGGGCGACTGGGTGTGTCGGCGCAAGCGCCCGATTAAGACATGGATCCCCAGCAGGCTAATCCCCAGCAACTGCCAGCCGCTGAAAGGGCTCTCCGCCAAGCCAATGGCAGCCAGCAGCCAGCCCACCACCAACAGCACCCAGCTCCCCTCCCACCAGCGGGAGAGCATCCCCTCCTGAGCGCCTTCTGCTATGATGTGCGGGGATCCCTGGGGCCATTCCGCTGCTAGCCAACCCAACAGGGCCACCGCCAACCCCAACTGCGGCACTTGGACATGCCCAGACAGCAGCCCCCGTAGGATTAACAGGGATCCGGCAGCCCCGATTAGCCAGATCTTGGAGCCCCGTAATTCCCGAGACCGGCGGCTCCAGGTGTAAATCACGGTGCTGAGGATCCCCAGATACAGGATCCCCAAGACAAAAGCAGGGCGAAGCTCCTGCGGCCCCAAGCTCCAGAAAGCGTGCAAGCCAGAGAGGGCCAAAAAGTTCACCAAGGTTCCGTAAAAGGCATTGGGCTCCACACCGCTGTCGCGAAAGCCGGCACCTGAACCCAGCGAGCGCACCCGACCCTCAGCCGTCAACGGGATCCCCAGCAGCAAGCCCAGCGCCAGGATGCGGATCCCCCAAGGGATCCCCAGCCCATCCAGGGCCCACACGTTCACCGGCACCAGCAGCAGGGCAATAGCCTCCAAGGTTTGACCGGTTAGACGCAGCCCTTCCTGCCGTTGGATCCATCCAGCACCTACCCCAAAAGCCGCCGTATAGGCCAAGAGCACCCCATACTGAGCAGTTGGAGAAAATTGCTCCCAGTGGCTGGCCGCCAGCACCCCCGAGGACACCACCACCAAAAACAGGCCCAGCAGCAACAGCCAAGCCACGCTCAGCTCTGACAGCAAGTTCCGCAGCAAAACAGCCAGCGCCGGGGTAGGGGGGGACAAGGACTCCCTCCGAGTAGCGCGATAGTGCTCCGCACCGCTGGCGCGAACAGGTTGAGGGGCAGCTTGGGGCTCTTCTCCCCCCTCGACCGCAGGTTCCTCAACCCCAGATCCGGCCAGGCGAGCATTTCTTTCTCGCACCATCCCTGGGATCCAAATCAAATCCAGGAGCTGACCGATCCCCAGCAGCCCAAAGGTCAACAGCCAGAGCAAACCCGTCCGCCAGCGGCCCAGATAAAAACGGTGCAGGCCACAGATGCCAAACAAACCCAAAATCCAGAGCACGTAGGCCGAGCCAAGACGAGCCGGGATCTCGTCGCTGGGGGAAACTGCCGCTGACCTTGGTTCCTCCCCCTCTAGCCGATACTGCTCCACCAGCAAGCGAAAGTGCTCTGGAGTCAGCAAGCTCAGCTCCAGCCAGGCCCGCAAACCCTGCAAGACTTGCTGCCGGGATCCCCGAACGGTGAGCTCCAAA
>NZ_JANSIO010000428.1:0-12195 GCF_047462195.1 Synechococcus sp. R3-13
AGGAGCTGCGTCAGTCCATCCAAGAAAGCCGCGCCGAATTTGCCGAACAAGCTGCTGCTCAGGCTCAAAGCTTGCGAGAGCTACAGCAAGTTGTCAGCGAGACCCGCTCTGACTTAGCTCACCTTGCCGAGTGGGCAGAGGAAGTGACTCAAGCTCTGGTTACCCTCACCGCCCTACAACGAGAGCACGAACGCGCCATCCAGGCCATCAACCAACGGCAGGCGGAAACGGATCAGAGGTTCAACGTTCTCCTTGAAGAAGTGCGCTACCTGATTCGCCGGCAAGGCTCTGACGGAAATTCTCCCCCCTCGTTGCCCTGAGCACTGGGATCCCTTTAAGAACTGCAAGGACAGCCCTAATCTTCATCCACTTCCCACTCCAACAGGTGTGCATAGGGAGCCACTAAGTGGGGAGCATAAAAGGCAACGGCTCGAAGGGCATGCCAGTCTTCCAAGCAGCCAAAGACGGTCGGATAGTCATTGCGCTCCAACCGCTCTGCAATTGCCGCCACATCAGCTTCGGTAAACTGGCGGGGATCCATCCCCTTAGCAGGGGCTTCCACTTTGGACTTGGATCGGGCAGACATAGGCAGCCTGAACACGCTACAAGCCGATCTTAGCCTCTTCCTTTTTGCCCGGCCGACTTTGAAAAAACTTGACACACTCCCCACCTCAATCGCTTGCTTCTTGCGCAGTTGTGAGGACGGGGCTTCAGACCCAACTTTTGGGTAAGCCAACCCCTGTTCTCCCGAAACTCTGAAAAGGGATCCCCATTCCTCCAGTTTCGTGGCAAGGTGAGGACAGATACCGCATCGGAGGCTGCTATGGAGAGCAAGATCCCCGCCCGCGATGTCCAAGTTGCCCTTATCGGCCCGTCCACGTTGGTTCTCCGCTCCCGCACCTGGGATCGCCTGAAGTTTGAGCTGGAATACGCTCGGCAACGGGGCACCACTGCCAATAGCTACCTCATCCAGGCCCGCCAAACCCTTCTCATCGATCCTCCCGGGGAATCGTTCACCAGCATCTTTTTAGAAGAGCTGGCCCAACACCAGTACCTGCAGCGGTTGGACTTTATTTTGCTCAGCCACGTCAACTTTAACCGCATTGCCACTCTCAAGGCCCTATTGCCTCTGGCTCCCTACGCGATGGTGCTCTGCTCCAAGCCGGGATCCATTACGCTACGGGCCGCCTTTGAAGAGATGGATCCCTTGCCCCGCAGTCGCGACGAAGAAGAAGCCGCCGATCTGGGCATTTTCTACAATGGCGACCAGTCTTTCCGTTTGCAGGTCATCCGAGATGGGGATCGCCTGGATCTGGGGGAAGGGCATGAGTTGCACTTTCGCACCGTGCCCACGCCCCGCCACCCAGATGCCCTCTGTACCTACGATCCGGCCACCGGGATCCTCTACACCGATAAGCTGTTCGGCGCCCATGTGTGCGATGAGCAGGTGTTTGACGAACATTGGCGGCAGCTCAGCGAAGACCGTCGCTACTACTTCGACTGCTTGCACCGCAACCAATTGCCCCAGGTGAAGGCAGCCCTGGCCAAGTTGGAAGAATTTCCCGCCCAAATCTATGCCCCTGCCCACGGCCCCTTGGTGCGCCACAGCCTGCGGCGCTTGCGGTTGGACTACCACACTTGGTGCGAAGAGGATCCCGGCGAGCAGCGGGTAGCTCTTCTGTACACTTCTGCTTACGGGAATACAGGTTTGATGGCCATGGCCATAGCCCAAGGGTTGGAGCGAGCCGGCGTTAAGGTGGAGCGGATCAACTGCGAATGGGCCACCCCGGAAGAGATTGCCCAGGCTCTGGAGCGCTGCCAAGGGTTTGTTGTCGGATCCCCGACTTTGGCCGGCCATCCTCCTGTGCAGATCCAAACCGCCCTCGGCATCATCCTTTCTTCGGTTCCCACCACCCGGTTAGCCGGGGTTTTTGGCTCCTACGGCTGGAGCGGAGAAGCGGTGGATCTCATCGAGAGTAAGTTGCTCAATGCCGGCTTTTCCTTGGGGTTTGAGACGATCCGCGCCAAGTTTAAGCCCACCCCTGAAATCCTGGAAGCCTGTCAAGAGGCGGGATCCCAGTTTGCTCAGGCCCTGCGCAAAGCCAAACGAGCCCGCGCCCCTCGCCAAACCAGCAGCGAAACTCAGGCGGATCGGGTTGGGCAAGCCCTGAGCCGGGTGGTGGGATCCCTGTGTGTAGTCACCGCCCTGCAAGGAGAGACCCGCCGCGGCTTCCTCACCTGGTCGGTGGCCCAGGCTAGCTTCAATCCGCCGGGGCTAACCCTGTCGGTGAACAAGGAACAAGAAGCCGAATTGCTGACCTATCCCCAGGCCCCCTTTGTGCTTAACATCTTGCGGGAAGGCAAGGGCAGCAACTTGCAGCGGCACTTTCAGCGACCTCAACGGCCCGGAGAAGATCGCTTTGCCGGCTTGGCCACGGCCACTGCTGAGAATGGCTGCCCCATTTTGTTGGATGCCTTAGCTTACCTGGAGTGCCGTGTGAAAACTTGGATGGACTGCGGGGATCGCTACCTGGTCTATGCCGAGGTGGAACGGGGCAAGGTGCTGGATCCCACGGGGGTTACGGCCATGCGGCGGGGGTAGTGTATTGGAGAACAAAGATTTGTTGTGGAGTTTTGTTGTGGAGTCAATGCTAACTGGATCCCGTCGATCACCTTGAGCTGACGATCTCCTCGGCAAATTTCCGGCTCTTGTTGAGGAGCAAATACCAAAATAGAGTAATCGTCTAAATCCACCATCCACCCTAATTTGCTGCCGTGCTTTAGGCAATGCAGGATATTATCGATTACACGGCTTACCCTTTGACCCGGCGAAAGAATTTCGATAATCCAGTCGGGTGCTGCGGTGAAGTCATCTTCTGGCTCGCCTGTTTCACTGAGGCGAATTCGATCCCACGCAATTACGGCAATATCGGGAACAATGGAACGACCGGAAAAAGTGCAACGCAGTTCGGGCAGGGCAGTATAGTCGGTGGTGCTGCCGTCAACCTCAGCCACGAGGCGTTTTTGCAAAATGGAGTGGCGGGCTTTGGGCATCGGTTTTTGAATGGCAACTCCGTCCACGTACTCCCATGCCGGAGAATCTTCTATGTGAGGCAACTTGAGGAAGTCTTCAAGAGTGAGAGCCAAATCTAGGCGAGTTGTCATAGGTTTAGGCAAAGCCCCCCCGGATCCCTGCCAGTAATGTATCCCAAAGCGAGGGGAAGAAGTGGAATTAAAATTGCGGCAATTCGGGTAGATGTAGCGTAAAAGTCGTCCAACCGGCAGAGCTGTTGACCTCAATGGATCCCCTCAGTTGATCCACCATTTGTTTCACCAAAGCCAAGCCTAGACCGGTGCCCCCTTCTTTCCAAGGATCATGGCTGGGGATCCGGTAAAAACGATCGAAAATGCGGGTGAGTTCCTCAGCCGGGATCTCTTGGCTATTCCTGACTTGGATGCGAGTTCGGTTGGCCTCAACCCTGACTTCTAGGCGGATGGATCCCTGGCCGGGGGTGTATTTCACCGCGTTGTGCAGGAGCTCCCGCAGGATACGCCCCAAAAGGAGAGGATCTGTGGTGATGCTGCTCTCCAGAGGCACGTTGGCTTGAAAGGTTTGCCCCTTAGTACGGGCGCGTTCGCCAATAGCCAACAGCAAATCCCCCAACAAGGCTTCCCAGGTCAGCGTTTGCAGATTCAAAGCATAGGCTCCTGCCTTTAGCCGCTGCAAATCCAACAGGTCATTGATCAGCTCGATCTCCCGTTGGCATTCCCGCTGGGCGATGGATAGGTACTGGGCCTGCTTCTCCCTCGCAGAGGCAACTTGCAGCATGTGCAACGCCATCTTCAGGCTGGTGAGGGGGGTGCGCAACTCGTGGCTGACGGTGCTGATAAAGTCATCTTTGAGGCGGTTAAGGCGCTCCAGGGCTTGCACCTGCTCTTGGGCAGCTCGGAATAGGCGCGCCTGCCTTAGGCCGATAGCACATTGATTGGCCACTTGAGCTACGAGATTCATTTCCTGCTCATCAAAACTTTCCTCGCTGCTGCGAAAAACCCACAGATCCCCCAAGACTTGCTCCCCATCCCGCAGAGGGCAGACCAAGACTGATCCTTGGCGGGGGTCGTCAGGAAGTAAACAAAATATGCAGGGCTCTCCTCGCAACAACTGGGCGTAGAGATCTGGATATTGGGCAAAGGGAATACAAGTATGCAAGGCCGACCCCAAGCGAGGACAATACTCGTAGCTGATGGTGGAAAGGGTGAGAGCTTGATTGTAAAGACCAATATGACAGCCATTGGCATCTAGACTCTCTCCCAACTCCTGCATAGCAGCGTTGAGGATCTCAGCTTCATCCAGAGAGTCGCGCACCCGGTCAGTGATGCGTTTCAGCAGGGCCTCAAATTGCAGGGATCGCTGCAACTCAGAGGTGCGTTGCCGAACCTTTTCTTCCAAGGTTTGATTGAGGGCTTGCAGTTGTTCATATAACTGGGCCTGTTGCAACGCGATGGCTAATTGATCGCTCAGCTCTTGTAAAAGCCGGATTTCCCACTCTTGCCAAGGGCGGCTGGATTGGCAGTGCTGAACTACCAATAGACCCCACAAAGCCTCACCCTGCCGAATCGGGATCACCAAGTTGGCTTGGGCTTGGAAAGACTCCAGCAACTCCCGATAGCAAGGATCCAAATCGGCTATTGCTACATCCCCCACTGCCTGGACAAAGCCCTCTTGGTACTTGCGATAGCACGGATCCCTTTGGAAATACTCATCCCACACGTAGCGGCCCAGGTGGCTGGGCCAGGGATCCGCTACCGACTCGGCGGCCACAATCCCACCCCCGTTTCCCTGCAGTCGGTAGATCATCACCCGATCTACCTGGAGAAACTCTCGCACTTCCGCAACCGTTGTTTCCAAGAGGGTTTGCAAGTCCAAAGCTTGGCGGATCCGCCGCAATAAGGCCCCCAACAGTCGCTCCCGCTCTGCCTCTTGCCGAAGCACTTCTTGAGCTTCTTTGAGGGGGGTGATGTCCACAACAACACCGCAAACGGCATAGGGATCCCCTTGCTGATCCCGCAGGGCAAATTTGGTGACCCACCTCGATATTTCTCGACCGTTACGAGAAACGACACTCTCACAGCTAATCGGATCAGGGGACTGGATAGCCCTTTGATCTTGCTCTCGAAACTTGAGGGCATCTTCTGGCGGAAAGAGTTCGGCATCGGTTTTGCCGAGGATCTCTTCCTGGTTACACCCTTGCTGCAAATAGGCAGTGTTTACCTGTAAGTAGCGCCCCTCCAAATCTTTGAGAAAGATGGGAAAAGGGATCCCGTCCAGAATGGCCCTAAGCCGGGCCTCACTTTCTTGTAGAGCCAGCTCTGCTTCTTTCTGCTCCGTAATATCTTCGGTAATGCCTGCGATGTGAACGACTTCCTGCTGCTCGTTCAAGACAGGGTAACAAGAGGTACGCAACCAGCGCAGCCTGCCATCTGGGTGGAAAATCCGATAGGTAACTGACATTTTGCCTTGGGTGGCAAGAGACAGGGTTTCCATCACTCTTGGCAGATCCTCTGGGTGGATCCTTTCCTTCCACAGATCCGGCTGGCGATAAAGCTCCTCTGGTGTATATCCGAAAATCTGTTCACAACGAGGACTTTTGTAAAGAGCGCGGCTAAAGTCTGCCGACTGTAGGAAGAAAGTCACCGGTACAGCCTCTGCAATTTCTCGGAAGCGGGCTTCGCTCTCTCGCAAAGCCAGTTCCACCTGCTTTTGTTGGGTGATATCGCGGGTGCTGGCAACCATCCCCTGAACCAAAGGATCATCCAAGAGATTGGTGCAGAGGCTCTCCAGCCACACCCAATGGCCGTCGGCATGTTGCATCCGATAGACAAAGCAGAGAGTCTGGCCGGGCTGGGACAGGAGTTGCTCGCAGGCAGACGCGATGGCCTCGCGGTCTTCGGGATGAACCAGCTCCAGGGGTTGAGGCTCTCCTGGCTGGGGGGTAAGACCTAGAATCTTCTCCGCCACCGGGGGATTAAGGCAATACAGCCGGCCCTGGGCATCAACCCGGTGCAAGATGTCGTGGCTGTTGTTGAGGAAGGCGCGAAAGCGTTCTTGTTGATCTGTTAGCTCTCGTTGCAGGCGCTTCTGCTCGGTGATATCTAGGACAATGCCGAGAAGCCCTAATCCTTTAGACTGATCCTGAAGCTTTACAGCGAAGCGATAGGTGTAGCGCTCCTGGCCTTGAATCATTTCCTTACCTTCGAATTGGCAAAACCCTTGCCGCTCTAGATCGGCTAGAACTTGAGAGGTGTACTCCAGCCAGTGAGGATATTCTCGAGCTGCCTCCTCCAAAGAAGTGCCCAGCAGATCGCCAAACCAGGCGCGGTCGGTGGCATTTTGCAAAATTAGCACTCCCTGGGGATCCCTGGCCCACACCGCCAATGGCAGGGCATCCAACAAGGTGCGCAGTTGGGCCTCCCGCAGCCGCAGGTTTTCTTCCAACTGTTTCTTCTCGGTAATGTCTCGGCCCACGCCGCGAATAAACTGCAAGCGGCCCCGCCGGTCAAAAATGCCTTGGTTGATCCACTCGAACCAGCGCGTCTGCCCCGACGCATCCGATACCCTGCCAACTCGGGTGAAGGTAGGCTGCTGAGGGGTGAGCTGGGCTATCTTTTGCTGCGCCTGCTCTTGCTCTTCTGCCGGCAGCACGTCGATCCAGCGCCTGCCCCGCCAATCCCCCAAGATTTTCTGGCAAGCTTCGTTACATTCCACCACCGTCGTATCTGCACGCGCCAGCATGATGACATCGGGAAAACCCACCTGATCCCGCTGCAGCCAGCGCTTTTGCCAGTACATCACCACGGCCAGTGAGGATCCCCAAAGGAGCAGCCAAAGCCATCCGGGCAGAGTGTTCCAGTTGAGTAAGGTAAGCAGGTTGACCAGATCCCAGGAGGCGCTCATGAAGGTTGTCGATTAAGTTAAGTTTAGAAAGTGTCGAGGAGTACACTGCTTTTCGGTAGTATTTCTAACCCAGGATCAAGCACTGTGCCAACAATTCCCCATCTCCCCGAAAAGGAGAGCAAAGTTTGAGTCTACTGGAACGGTGGGGCAGTATCCTCGAAAAGGGGGCTTTCAGGGTGAAGAGTTGTTTCTTAGGTTTCCTGAGTGTTCGGATAGATAGTTCTGAATCCAGCGCACCAGCCGCTGAGAGAGCACGAAAGCTTCTGGTTCGTCCCCTTTGATGCCGACTTGGCTGCTAAAGCAGGCGATGACCTCCTCGTTCAGCTCCGGTTTAGAAGGATCTCCGCGAAACTGCAGCCGCACTTGGCTTTGGACCTGAAAACTCTCTTGAGCTTGGTTATCCAAAACTTCCTGACCCACTCGATGCAGCCGCACTCCTTGCAACTGAGCCAAGGGATAGGAAAACACCTGCTGCCGCCAAATCCCCCAAGGGCCACGCAGGTGGGTCAGGGTCACCCGTTGGCTTTGGCAATCTAGATTCAGGATCTGCCCCAACCCCCAAGGGATCCCAGCCCACAGGCCCATCCCCACAGCCACCAAACCCAACAGCGGCGAACGAGCCCACAGTTGGGATCCCAAAATTAGCAGCACCAAGCCTGCTGCCGCCCGCCAAGCCAGTTGCTGAGAGGTAAACCGCTGTAGGGCAATGCGCAGCCGTTTGGGATTGCGCTCCAGAACCTGCGGATAAACCAATGCCATGAAATGGGATCCCACTGCTTAGGCTAGCTTAACAGGGGTTGCTTTTCCCTAGGTGCTGAAGGCGTCTTATCCGTACATTGCGTTGGTGAAAAACTACAACTCCGGCTCGGCAAAAAACTCTGATAAATCCAGCGCAAATCCAGGGATCACCTCTCCACCTTCCAGGATGTCGCCGGGTTTCTTCAATGCTTCAGGCTCAGGCCGGCGATAGACCAGAACGTATTTCTCTTCAGGATGAATGATCCAGACCAGCCGGGATCCATTCTCGAAATACTCAACGAGCCTATCATGGATCTCTCCAACGGTGTTGGCATCGGAGAGAACTTCTATAGCCAAGTCTGGGGATCCCTCAATATAACCCCTTGGGATCCCGCCCAGAGATTGCAGTCGTTCTTTGGAAAAAAAAGAACAATCCGGAGAGCGGCGATTACCGGATTTCATTTTGAAGGAAGTATCGGAATCGAAGGTAAATCCAATCCTTTGACTGCGAACGTAGGAGCCTAGAATGATGTGAATCAAACTTACGTAGTACCCATGCTTTGCACCTGCCGAGCCCACGGTAACCAGTTCTCCATTCACAACCTCATAGCGATTGCCATCCTCCGGTAAAGCCATAAACTCTTCGTCAGTCCAAATTTTTCGAGAAGCTGCCGGAGAACTATCAGCAGGTGCCTCGGCCAATTTTTCTCTTTCCAAAACCTCGACCATCATGACCTCCGCAATGAAAAACGGCTAAACCAACCAAGGGAGCCGGTCTGGGGTCAACACATCCTGAAGAGCGATCTGCACGCCCGGCAAGAAGTCAGCAAGCTGCCCTGAGGGATCCCCTTATTCAGGATCCACTAGGGATCCCATGAACAACACGGTTTGGGCCGCTGGGTTGCCGCCGGATCCGGAGGCCACAATGGCAAACCAGAAGGGCCGATCTGCCACAAATTGAAAGGGCTCTTGCCGGTCGACAGCAGTCCGGGAGACGATCACCCCAGTAGCGGCTGCCGCCTCGGATCCCTCTTCGTTCACTTCAATTGCTGCTTTGTGCAGGACTTTGCTGATCCGCGCTGGCTCTGGGGTCATCTGGCTGAAATCGGCTCGGTTGGAAAAGGCAATCCCCAGGCCCAACTGCTGCAGAACGGAAGTGAGATCCGTTTCATAAGCCAGTTCAAATCTCGGGATCCGTACCGAACCGGCACGGGGGCGCAGGGATCCCGTCCATTCTTGCCAAGTTTCCGGGCTCAGCTCTGCCCGCAGCGATTCCAGCTTCACTCCCTTCTTGGGCAGCAGGATCAGCATTTCCAGTTCTCCTTCCCCGTAGGGCAGGCTCACCACCTGCAACTGCTCGGTTTCCAGGTAGTCGTAACGACCGGATTGAACCATCATGGGTACTCGGACGCGGCGGCCATCCAACCGAGTAAAGGGCTGAGTTTGGGTGCGCTCCGGATCGAAGGGCTGAGTCCACTCGCCCTTGAAGTAGATGGCATTGAGCAAAACCATCAAATCCTCGCGGCTGAGGCGATCCACAATGCGGTTGATCTTGCCCTGGGTGCGCTCGGCCACCCAGCCGTTGATCTGGTTCACCGTTTGCCGGGATCCCAAATTCACCCGATTCACCACCGCTTGGTAGTAGGTGGCCAAAGCCTGCAAAAACTGGGGCTGTAAGGTGAGGGTTTGATCCACCCAGAGGCCGTTGGCCATTTGCACCTGGACTGGCCCTCCTGCCGGGGATCCCTCCGCCAGCCAGCCCACCATTTGGGCATTGCTCCAGTTCAACTCATTGAGGGAAAGGTCCTGTGCCTCCAGCACCTCGGCCATTGCCGTTTGGGTCTCCCCAGAGGCGCCGTTGTAGAGCATGCTCAGGGCCAGGCGGATGCTCAAGGGGGAGAAAAAGAGGTTCTCTTGGGGCTGCTGACGGAGCAGGTGATCAAACAGTTTCAGCGCAAAGCGGCTTTGGGCTTGTTGGGCCACGGTCTTTTCCCCATACCCTTCCCCATAGGTCACCGTTGGCTCAAAGGGAATCCGCACCGGGGTTTCCTGTGAACGGGATCCCATCCCGTGAGTGGGCCAGAGGCCCAGGAGCCCCAGGCCAAGCAGAGCCAGAAGCGGGATCCGGCTCACCGAGGATCTATTGAATCTATTGAAATTGAAATTGAAAGGGTCTTTCATACGGCTCTCCTGGCAGAGTCTATGGCTATGCTATCGGGTCGGTTGTGGGCTGCCCTTGCCCAGAGCCGCCATTCCGGCTGCGCTCAAGGGGGAAAAGCACAGGCCGCTTCCGGCAAGCAAGAATTGGCAAGGCTCTCCCAGGGGGGAACTTCCTGCGTCTGGCTGGTCAAGTCGCAGCAGCAGCGTCTGGCGCGATAGGATGAAGCCTGCACAGGAGAGTGCCACATGGTTCTGTTCACGATACACGTTCCAAAAGGGTGCAGAGTCGCCTTGGGCCTGGCTCTACTGCTCCTGGGATCCGGCTTGGGATGTACTGCTGCCACGGAGAGATCTCCCGCCTCCCAAACTCAGGTGGCGGAAGCCATCTCTCCATCCCCCCCAGCCATAGGGCAGCCCCAGCAACTGCCGGTTGAAGCCGAAGTCACCCTTGCCGGCCAACGCTTTGAGCTAGAGGTGGCCCGCACCCCTGAGCAACAGCGCTTGGGCCTGATGTTTCGCACCGATTTGCCGCCGGATCGGGGCATGTGGTTTCCCTTTGATCCGCCCCAGCCAGCTTCTTTTTGGATGTTCAACACCCTGATCAACCTGGACATCATTTTCCTCTACCAAGGCAAGGTGGTGTACATTGCCGCCGATGTGCCCGGTTGCCCCGCCCAACCCTGCCCCACCTATGGGCCGCCTCCTTCCCAGTTGGTGGACGGTGTGCTGGAGTTCCGCGGCGGGACGGCTGCTGCTTTGGGTTTGGCCGTTGGAGATCCGGTCGAGATCCGAGAGCTTCAGCCCGTAGCCCCTTGATTTCTACCTCCCCTCTCCCTGAGGGAGAGGGGCCGGGGGTGAGGGAAGACAGGCTCGCAGATGATCTTTTGAAGAATCTTTGCGATGATTTTTGAGGGTTGCTAACTAAGCCTACAGAAGAGGCGACGACAAGCCCAAGAGCAGTTTGGCCACCGCAAGCGAGTCTATGGATGTCAGCAGCGTAAGTCATTGGATAGGGGTGGGGGCTGTCGCCCTAGCCTCCATCCTTTGGGCTGAGATCGTGCGGGATGTGCGCCATTGGCTGGCCCACCGGTGGCCCTGGCTGATGCCCAAACACATCCTGCACCACCGCCTGTTCCGCCCCGACCTTAGCGTGGTGGATGCACAGCTGTACCGAGAATCCCAGTGGCACCACGACGTTCCCGAAGCGGCGACGATGATCCTGGCCGGGATCCCTTGGGTGGTGGTATTGGGCCAGGGATCCCTGCTGTACGGCCTGGCGGCAGCGGTGGGGGTGGTCTACTCGGCCAGTTTCTGGGTGGCTGGTATGCTGCGGGGTTGGGGGCTGGCCCTGCAGACGGATATCACCCACCAGCCGGGGCCTTTCCCCGTTCCTCCCAGCCAATGGCATGTCAACCGCGCCTACCACTGGCGGCACCACTTCGACGATACCAACGCCTATTTTTGCGGCACCCTGACTCTCGTAGATCGGCTCATGGGCACCAGTCTCTCCTTGAAAGGCAAGCGAGTAGCCGTCACCGGCGCCTCCGGCACCCTGGGCCGGGCCTTGCTCAAGCATTTTCACCAGCAGGGGGCCAAAGTCATCGCCCTCAGCTCCCATTCGGATTCGGTTCACATCGAAGTGGACGGCCAGATCCAGCCGGTGGAGACCGTTCGCTGGCAGGTGGGGCAAGAGGGATCCCTGGCAGAGCTGCTGGAGCGGGTGGATATCTTGGTGCTCAACCACGGCCTGAACGTCCACAGGCAACGGGATCCCGAGTCTGTCCGCCAGTCCTATGCCGTCAACACTTTCTCCAGTTGGCGCCTAATGGAGCTGTTCTTCCAGACGGTGCGCGGCAACCCTGAGATGGCCACCAAAGAGGTGTGGGTGAACACCTCAGAGGCTGAGGCTAGCCCTGCTTTCAGTCCCCTCTACGAGCTCTCCAAGAGGGCCCTAGGCGATCTGGTTACTCTGCGCCGCCTCGATGCTCCCTGCACAGTGCGCAAGCTCATCCTCGGCCCCTTCAAGAGCCAGCTCAATCCCATTGGGGTTATGTCGGGAGATTGGGTGGCCGCTCAGATCTTGGCCCAGGCCAAACGAGACTGCCGCAACATCATCGTCACCATCAACCCCCTGACCTACTTGCTTTTCCCCCTGAAAGAGCTGGCTGTGAGCACTTATTTCCGCTTGTTTAGCCGTCGGTCTCCAAGGACTCCGTCCCGCGAGCGCGAACAGACAGGGATCCCTGCCCCCAACCCAGATCCTGCAGGTGGGGCCGAGTCCGGTGATTTGCCTTTGGTTTAGTTAAAAGGAACTAGGTTGTGTTGATCTTTCATTTGAGCCA
>NZ_JANSIO010000429.1:0-1193 GCF_047462195.1 Synechococcus sp. R3-13
CAGAGCACGGTAGATCTGGGATCCCTGAGCTGGGCAGACATTCTGGAGCGGGCGCGGGGCAGCTCTGTCAACTGGGCCATGTGGAGCGGCAGCGAGGCCATCAATGGCTTCGTGGATGGCTGGGTGAAAAGCCAGTTGCAGGAGCGTTATGGCATTCGCTTGAACCGGATCCCGCTCACGGATACCGTTGAAGCAGTCAACAAGGTGATTGGGGAGGTACAGGCCGGGCTGCGCAGCGGCGGCAGCATCGATCTCATCTGGATCAATGGCAACAACTTCCGCACCCTCAAGCAGGGGAATTTGCTCTTCGGCCCTTTTGCTGAGAAATTGCCCAGCTTGCCCTTCTACGATCCCGCCGATATTGCAACGGATTTTGGCCTGCCCACCGAGGGCTATTCTGCGCCCTACACCGGCAACTACTTTTTGATGGCCTATGATGCCGAACGGGTACCCAATCCCCCCCAGAGCTACGCCGAACTGTTGGCTTGGGCAGAGGCCAACCCAGGGCGATTTACCTACGTGGCCCCGCCGGATTTTCATGGCAGCCGCTTTTTGTTGAGCGCCTTCTATGGTGTGACCGGGGGCTATGCTCAGTACAGCGGGCCGGACTTCGATGCCGATCTCTGGGCGCGACAATCCCCTGCCCTGGTGGAATACCTGAGAAAGCTGGATCCCTTCCTGTGGAGACAGGGCCAAACCTACCCGCCCACCTTTGCCCGCCTGGCGGAGCTTTTTGCCAACGGCGAAGTGTGGCTCATCCCCACCTTTATCGATCAGGTGATCTTACGCAAGGGCAACGGCCAATTTCCCCCCAGCACCACCCCCTATGGGATCCCGGGCACCAGCTTGATCGATCCCTCGTTTACAGCCATTCCCATTAATGCGGCCAATCCTTGGGGGGCAATGGTCCTGGCAGAGGTCTTGGCCAGCCCGGAGGGGCAGCTGGAAAAGTTCAAGCCGGAGGTTTGGGGGGATCTGCCGCTCATTGATGTCAGCCGGTTGTCTGCCGACTACCAAACAGCTTTTGCCCAGCTGGAGGCTGCCGCCGGGATCCCCATTCAAGAGGCCATTGCTGGAGCAGTGCCCATCGTGAACTCCGAATACACAGTGCAACTGGAGGCCCTCTGGCAGCAACAAGTCTTGCCGGGATAGGGGTCACCCAGCCTGATACATTCACGCTGAACTCTCCTGAA
>NZ_JANSIO010000430.1:0-1248 GCF_047462195.1 Synechococcus sp. R3-13
CCCAGCAAATGGGTTAGCCCGTTGTGGACAGCGTGGGCGGCCACGGTGCGACACTTAGCCCCACCCATGCCGCCGACGATCCCCGCCAGGCAGATGCAGGCATCCACCACCTGTTTCCAAGCAGTTCCGCCCGGCTCCCGCAGGGCCGCCGCCGATTGCTGGAGAAGCAAATCCCGCAGGACGCGGGCCTGCTGCACAGCGCCAATCACCAGGGCATCTTCTGAACTGCCGCTGCTGACGGAAGACTCGTACCACTTAGCCAAGGCATCTCCGATCCCGGCTACCAAGGTGCGAGGGGGAGCCTGACGAATGAGGTCGTAGTCCAAGATCAAGGCAGCAGGGGCGCGATCCAGGCTCACATCCTGCTGAAAAGCGCCGCTGTCGGAGTAGATATTGGATAGGGCGCTCCAGGCGGCACAGGTGGCCGCAGAGGTGGGCACGGTAACCACCGGGATCCCCAATCTGTGGGCCACTAGCTTGGCCGTATCCAGTGCCTTGCCACCCCCCACTCCTAAGATGCCGGTTACCGATTCCGCCGTGGCCAGCGCCTGCAAACGCGCCAGCTCGGACTCGCTGCAGTCTACCCCGTAGGTAGTCCAGTGAACTTGGAGGGCGGGATCCCGCGCGAAATTGCGCTGCAGAGGGGACTCAACCACAGCCAAGGAGCGTTCCCCCCCGATCACCAGCACACGGGATCCCAGTACCGCAAGGGGCACAGCTTCCAGAATGCCGCTGCCGCGGTACAGCCGACCTGGGGCCGGAATGGCAAGATCCAATTGGCAAGGAGAGGCGCTTAGCATTGCAAGAAAGGGCGAGAAAAAGGACTCCGTCCCGCTATCGCGGTAGCTCAGTGTCCGTGAATACAGATAACGATTCTAGCCGCAAAAAGGGCTGCGCACCGCTGGCGCGAATGCAGATGGCTCACCTAAGGTCTGGCTATAGTTAAGCTGTTCATCCCCTCAACTCTGCAGCCTCTAAGGTCTCTGGCCCCCTGACACGTTCGCAGAAGTGTCGCGTAGCGACAACAGTTCTCAGCAAGGGATCCCACCATGAACCCCACAACTCAACATCAGCTCATGCTCAAAATTGTGGCCGGCTCTGCTTGGGCCGATGGGCATTTGGAACCCCAGGAATTGGCCTACTTGGGATCCCTGCTGCGCCGCTATGGTTTGGAGCACGATACCGAGCTGCGAGAAGTAAACTACCCGACCCTGACCTTCGCAGTACAGGGCGGGCTTTCGGTAGCCC
>NZ_JANSIO010000431.1:0-2071 GCF_047462195.1 Synechococcus sp. R3-13
AGGGTGCCCCCCACCGCTTTCAAGCCCGCCCCCAAGGTGGAATCTGCTGTGATTCGCCTCACCCCCCGCCCCGCCCCCACCCCCGTCCGGGATCCCTGCTGGTTTAACCACCTCCTTCGACAGGGGTTCTCCACCCGCCGCAAGAAGCTTGTCAATGCCCTGGGAAGCTTGGTGGAGCGAGAAGCGGTTGCAGCAGCTTTGGCTCAGCTCCGCCTCAACCCCGATGCCCGCGCCGAAGAGCTGGCCCTGCCCCACTGGCTGGCCTTGAGCGACCTGCTGCTGGAGAAAGCGCCCAAAAGGGCTGTTGTTCTTCAAGAGGGGCAGGAACCGGGGTAGGGTGAGAGAGGGAAGCTCAGTTGGACGAACCCAAACATCCTCTGGGGTTTTTGAAGTCCCTTCCCGATCTTGTTCTGGATCCCTTTCGTCAATGCAGGTGCATCCATGCAAAGCAACCAAGGCAAGCAAATCCTCTTGACCGGCGGCACAGGCGGGCTGGGTTTGGGGGTGGTTCCCGTGGTGCTGGCCAGCGGCGCAGAGCTGACCTTGACCTATCGACAAGAAAAAGATCTCACCATTTTGCGGGAGCGCCTGCCGGCCAATGCTCTGGATCGGGTTCGCTTTGTGCAAGTGGATTTAACAGATGAGGCGGCGGTTGCCCGCGTCATTGCCGACCTACCCCGCGTGGATGGGCTGATCCACCTGGTGGGGGGCTTTGCCATGGGCCCCACCCACGAGTACAGCTTGGCGGACTGGTATCGCGACTTCGACCTCAACCTCACCACCACATTCCTGACCTGCAAGCACAGCCTGCGCAGAATGTGGCAACAGGGCTATGGGAGGATTGTAACGGTGGGATCCCGAGGAGCGGTGGAGCCGGGCCCGCAATTGGCCGCCTACTGCGCTTCCAAAGCAGGGGTGGTGGCCCTGACCCGCACCATTGCCGCCGAAACCCAAGGCACCGACATCACGGCCAACGTCATCCTGCCCAGCATCATCGACACGCCGGCCAACCGAGCTGCCATGGGATCCGAGCGAGCCAAGCTGTGGGTCAAGCCAGAGTCCATCGGGCAGGTGATCGCCTTTTTGGTCTCAGAAGCAGCGCGGGATCTGCGAGGGGCGGTGATCCCGGTGTATGGCAACATCTAGGCAACTGGTTGACCGGGCCACAAGCCGCCATTCATGATACAGAATATGCACTTATCCCTATCCAGTTCTTTTCCATGCTGAAGCGATTATTCTTGGGTGGTTTGCGCCGGCAAATCGGTCGCATTGAGGTGGCAGGGGCCATTGATGGCAAAACTCGCGAGCGGGTTCTCAAGGCCCTGAAAGAGGTGGAAGAAAACCAGATCCCTGCCGTGGTGCTGCGCATCGATAGTCCAGGTGGGACGGTGGCCGACTCCCAAGAAATCTACAATGCCCTCTTGCGTTTGCGAGAGAAAAAGGGCACCCGTATTGTCGCCAGCTTTGGCAACATTGCCGCCTCTGGGGGGGTTTATATTGCCATGGGAGCCGAAAAAATTGTCGCCAACCCAGGAACGATCACCGGTAGCATTGGTGTGATCATTCGAGGCAACAATATCGAACGCCTCCTGGATAAGGTGGGGATTTCATTTAAGGTAATTAAGTCTGGCCCCTACAAAGATATTCTCTCGTTTGATCGCGAGCTGACCCCAGAAGAGCGAAACATCCTGCAAGAGTTGATCGACATTACCTACGGCCAGTTTGTGCAGACGGTTGCTGCTGCCCGCAAGTTAAGTTTGAATGTGGTCAAAACTTTTGCCGATGGTCGCATTTTCAGCGGAGAGCAGGCCCTTCACTTGGGTGTGGTGGATCGCTTGGGCACAGAAGAAGATGCCCGCCTTTGGGCGGCAGAGCTGGCGGGTTTGCCGACGGATGCGAAGTTCTACGACCTGCTCCCCCGGCGCAGAGGTTGGTCTCGATTTCTGCCGGCAGCAGAAGCCTTGGCCCGTCTGCAGTTTGAAGTGAGCACCTCGGGCTTGCCCCTGTGGCTTTACCAAAAAAACTGGGTCTAAAGCCCCGCCCTAGGGCCTACGGCCCGCTGACGCGACTA
>NZ_JANSIO010000431.1:2081-2147 GCF_047462195.1 Synechococcus sp. R3-13
GTGCTACCCGCAGCGGCAGGGTAGTCAACCGCTTTAAAAACCCAACAGTCTCACGACTGGATACAG
>NZ_JANSIO010000432.1:0-4604 GCF_047462195.1 Synechococcus sp. R3-13
CCTGCCGCGCCAACCACTCCTGAGGCCAGGTGTAGGTCTCCAGGTCAAAGCCACTTTTGAGGGCGTGGGTGTGATCGGTAACCAGCTTGCGCCCCCCCAGTTGGCTCAGCAAAAAGTCCGCCGGATGGGCCAGGTAGCTGTCTCGATACTGATCAGGATGGGCTTCCGCCCACCACAGCCAACGGCTGAGGCCCCAACTGGCAGGGATCCCCAATTGCTTGGCCTGAGCCTGGCCCCGCGGGTCGGAATACAGCCACGCCTGTTCCAACGGCATGCCCCGACCATCCACCGGCAGAATGGTGCCGGAAGTGCTGCACGCACTCAGAGCGGCAATGGAATACCGATCCCCCAGTTGCGCGGTTAGTTGTCCCAGAAGGGCTTTCAGGGTTCGCAACCAGCGGCCTGGATTGGTCTCTGGGGGATCCCACCGGCGCTCGCTTTTGGCCACCACCTCTCCTTGTTCTGAGAGGGCCACCACCCGCATCCCAGAAGTGCCCAGATCGATCCCAAGAAACACAGGGGGCATAGGAATACTCACCTGAGAATGCTTTGTTTATATACGGGGTGGCCAAGTGGCCTCAAAAAGGGGCCCAAACTGGCTCAAAAGATGGGATCAAAATCTCAAAACTCCTGGCTGCTCCGAGCCAGTGCTTCTTGGATATCCAGATCCAGCCCTCTCACCGGTTCCAGCACCGAGCGGGTGATCAGCTTGCCCTCCTGCACCAAAACCGCGCCGGTTACAGGGTGCAAAAGTGGCTGCTCCGCTCGCCGACCGATCAACGCCTCGATATCCTGAAAAGCATGGATGTACATCCCGGCAGGCAATTCCACCACCACCCCTTCCCCCAGCACCCGCGCTTGGCAGGCCAAGCGAGAGTTAGGCTTGCAGGTGGTGATCACCTCCAGGGTGCGCTGCTCCCGCTTGCTCATCGGGGATAAAGACTCCATCCCCTCCTTAACGTACACATGACAGGTGGCGCAGAGGCCGCGCCCACCGCACTCTTTCAACACATTCAGCTCTTCTTGCAACAGTACCGAGAGCAAATTGCTGTTGGTGGTGATTTCAGACACTTGGGCAATGGGATCCAACCGCACGCGCTTGACCATAACCTTCCCTCTGTTACACGCCTTAACATTAGCTTGTCCATGAAATAAAGATCCCAGCCGCGTCCACATTGTATTATTGGCTACCTCGGTGGGCAGGTTGAGCCTCTTTTGGGGAATCGGGCTAGATTGGATCCCACTGTTGATTTCTGCTGTCCACTTCTAGGGTTCTGGCGGCATGAGTTCTCCGGCCATCCAGTGGTATCCCGGCCATATTGCCAAGGCAATTGGCCAGTTGCGGGAAGAGTTGCGGCGGGTGGATGCAGTCATCGAGGTGTTGGATGCGCGGATCCCGTTGGCCAGTCGTCATCCTGAGCTGGGCCGGTGGCTGGGGGAAAAACCTCGCCTCCTGGCTCTGAACAGGGCGGACTGCATTGAGGCTGGGGATCTGAAAGCTTGGCAGGAGTATTTTTTACGGCAAGGGATCCCTGTCTATCCCACCAATGGCCGCTCAGGAGAAGGGGTGAATCGCCTCAAGCAGGCGGTCTTGCACTTGGGGCAATCGGTCAACACGCGGCGTCAACAGCGGGGCATGCGACCGCGGGCCGTTCGGGCGGTGGTGGTGGGCTTTCCCAATGTGGGCAAATCTGCTTTGCTGAATCGACTGTTGGGGCGGCGGGCAGCTGAGAGCGCAGCACGTCCTGGGGTGACGCGGCAACTGCGGTGGGTGCGGCTGGGGGGAGAGTTGGATCTGTTGGACTCGCCGGGCATCATACCGCCCTCTCTGCCGGATCAACAGGCGGCCTCTCTATTGGCCATCTGCGATGACATCGGCGAAGCGGCCTACGATCCCGAACGGGTGGCGGCCCACTTTTTGGATCAAGTGCTGAGGGTGCAGCCCCAAGCCGGATCTCTCTTGCAAAAGCGCTACGGTTGGCCGGATCCGATCCCTCCCGGTGGTGCTGCAGTGCAGGAGTTGGCCGAGCGGCGGTATCAAGGGGATCCCCAGCGGGCGGCACGGCAAGTTCTCAACGACTACCGCAAGGGCTTGCTGGGGCCGCTGGCCTTGGAACTCCCTCCCAAGGCTTGAGCCCCTTAGAAGAAATCACGAAAGAAAGTCACGTTGTTGCTATGCCCACGGCAGGGAAACCGCTGCTGTGGGGCGTTGACTTTTCCCGAAACTGTCTACACTTGTCCCCAACCGGGATCCAGCCTCTGTTTCCAAGGCCGATACACCTTGAAGTAGACAACGGAACCCACTTGTCTGGCCAAGGCTTTGATGCAAGTGTCTCCACCCATACAGCGCTGGCAAACGGGATGGTTCACCTGCAGACGATTGAACCCCCGCCGCAGCGCACAGGCCGGTTGGCCCCGCAAAATCTCGGCCAGGGATCCCCCCAGCGTCACTTGCCCCAGCGGGATTTGCCCTTCATAGTCCTTGCAACAGGGCACCACCGTGCCGTCGTAGAGGATCCCCGCCTGACCGGAAGCGCCATTGCAGTATCCCCAGCGAGCTGGGATTACCCGGTCTGTCTCCACGTTGCCCCAACTGTCCAAGGGAAACGTTTCCAAAACCAAGCGGGGATGGATGCGGATCTGCTGCCAGCGGCCCGGTCGGTAAGTAGCAATCTGGGCTTCTACCCAATCGAGAGCCGGTGCATCCGGGATCCCTTGCAAAGCTCGTCTGGCCCAAGCCGAGAGCTGAGCGCGCATCTGCTGTGCAGAATCGATCACCGAAAGAGCCTTATGCGGCACCAAAAACGGGTGGGGGCTAGTATCCAGGAATTTGAGATGCACCTGCGTAGGGCTGGAGGAGCGCAAGTGCACCTGCAGAAATTGGGTAATCCCAGCAAAGTAGCGCTCCGGCGTGAGGCGGGGAGGTGCTCCGCGAATGCTGAAGGTGACTGGATCGGGAGTTTGCAGGGAAATGGTTAGCTTAGCAAAGGGGCTGCGGTTCAGCTTTTCAATGTGCTCCGGCCAGAGGGCAAAGGTGCTGCCGTTGCTGGTCAGGTGCAGGCGAAGGCCAAGCTCAGCGGCCCTGCGAATACCCTCGAAAAGGTATGGGTAGAGCAGCGGCTCCCCCATCAGGTGAAAAGCCATCACGCGGGCCAGCCCTGTTGCCGCTACTTCCTCCAAAATCTGCTCCAGCAGAGCGGGCTCCATGTGCCCCCGCCGCCGTTGCATGATCCCATCTGGACAAAACTCGCACTTAAAGTTGCAAACGTTGGTCACCTCTATGTGCAGGCGTTCCAGTTGGGGAATAACAGCAGACATTAACAGCAGACATAGAGAGGGCCGGAACAAGTCGAGGGCAAATAGCGGATCCCCCACAAGCGCTAGGTAGTGATACGCTGTTTATCAGGTTAGATCCGGATCGGAGCCATTGCAATGCTGAAATGCACCACTCGTCACGTCCATATCTTTGCCGGTGAAGTTACTGCCGACAACAACTTCGTGCCCCGCGACGACCTGTTTACCCTCGATGTGGATCCGGACAACGAGCTGGTCTGGACGGATGCTGCGCTCCAGAAGGTCTATGCCCGTTTCGAGGAACTGGTGGAAGAGTACCGAGGGCGAGATTTGACCGAGTACAATATCCGCCGCATTGGGTCTGACCTGGAACATTTCATCCGCTCCCTGCTCAAGCAAGGGGAGATCGCCTATAACCTGCAGGGGCGTGCCCCCAACTTCAGCATGGGCTTTCCCCAGATCCCTGCTGAAGAAATTGTCGGCCAATACATCCCCAAGGGCTAGCTCTTTGCCGGTTCTGGACGGAGTTTTTGATGGTTTTGCATCTGAGTCTTTCACCCATCTGATTGTTGGAGCGTTTCCCCATGTCTGGAGAACCCACCCCCGAGGCCGCTGCTGCCGAGAAACCCGCTGAAGCTGCCAAGCCTGCTGCTGAGGATTCCCCCAAAGCCGCTGCGAAAAAAGTTGCTAAGGAAGAAAAGCCCTTCGAGCAACAGATCACGGAAGAGGTGATCCCGGCAGCCATTGCGGCTTTTCAAAAGCGCGGAGTCAGCGATCTGGAGCTGCGCCTGGAAGGCAAGACGCTGGTCGGCGCGTTTGCAGGAGGCAAGAAGCAATTTAGCGTGCTGTTTGCTGAGGGATCCTTGAATGGTCGCAAGTTCTTTCGCTGTACCACGGCGGGATCCCCGGCCAGCACCATCGAGTCTTTTATGATTGACGAGCGGCGCGTGGATGTTAACCTATTCGTGTTTTATTTGGTGCAGCGCCTTTACGCTCAGCAGTGGTATTGAGTTCGCGTGACCTTGAAGGATCCCTGGCTACCCCTAGCCGGAGAGAGTAAGCCTGCTCGCAAGAGACGAGGGGAGGTGCAGCCGGCTGCAGTTACCGTAAAGCCAGGATCCATCCGGCCATGTTCTTTGGCATGTCCACGATCCCAGAACGGGCACCTTGGCTGCCGCCTTCCCGGAAGATGAGCTGCGCACTTGGCTCGAAGAACGGTACCGCCCCAGCGGGATCAGCCGTTCATAGTCGCGTTTCAGGTTAGGGTGAGAGGCCTGGGCTACTGATCGCGCCAGCGGGACGGAGTCCTT
>NZ_JANSIO010000432.1:4614-16839 GCF_047462195.1 Synechococcus sp. R3-13
TTCAACGTTTCTAGTTTGAATCGAAATGCCCATAATTGCCCAGAGGGCTGCTCCCGTAGATCAGGTTCCTGAGCAAATGGCGCCGCTTGAGCCTGAACCCAGTCTGCCCAGAGGTTATCTAAAGTGAGGATCCCTAATTGTGGGGATCCCTTGCCGCTGCGAGGGATGTTCTGTCGGGGCCAAAAACGATTATCGTTTTGTGAAGAAAGGTAAGGCTCTGCTACAGGAGATCTCGAAATGTACATCGTGCAGATTGCGTCTGAATGTGCCCCGGTCATCAAGGCGGGGGGACTGGGGGATGTGGTGTACGGCCTCAGCCGGGAGCTGGAGGTGCGGGGGCACTGTGTCGAGCTGGTTTTGCCCAAGTATGACACCATGCGCTACGACCAGATCTGGGGCTTGCACGATGCCTATCGCGATCTCTGGGTGCCCTGGTACGGGGGGGCCATCCACTGTTCGGTGTACTGCGGCTGGGTTCATGGCCGCCTTTGCTTTTTCATTGAGCCTCACTCGGGCGATAACTTCTTCAATCGCGGGTGTTATTACGGCTGCCCGGATGACAACATGCGTTTTGCTTTTTTCAGCAAGGCGGCTCTAGAGTTTCTCCTACAAAGCAACAAGCGCCCCGACATCATCCATTGCCACGACTGGCAGACAGGGTTGGTACCGGTGCTGCTGTTTGAGATCTACAAGTACCACGGCATGGGAAATCAGCGGGTGTGCTACACCATTCACAACTTCAAACACCAAGGCTTTGGCGGCCCAGAGATTCTTTGGGCTACCGGCCTCAACCGCGAACCCTATTACTTCCACTACGACCGTTTGCGCGATAACTTCAACCCCTTTTCTCTCAACTTTATGAAGGGGGGAATTGTTTTTTCCAACTTTGTCACTACGGTCTCTCCCAATCACGCGCTGGAGGTGCAATTTGGCGACTACGGCTATGGACTTGGCCATACCCTCTACTTGCACCGGCACAAGTTTCGCGGCGTTTTGAATGGCATCGATTACGACATTTGGAACCCGGAGATCGACCGCTTTATCCCCGTGCGCTACACTGCTCAAACGCTGGAAAATAAAGCTAAAAACAAAAAAGCTCTGCGGGATCGGCTGCTACTGCAGGATGTTGACAAGCCTATCGTGGCCTATATCGGGCGATTGGACGAGCAAAAGGGCGTGCATTTGGTGCATCATGCCATCTACCGCTCCCTGTTCAAAAATGCCCAATTTGTTCTGCTGGGATCCGCTACGGAGCGAGGGATCGGCGCTTGGTTTGCCCACGAGAAAAGCTACCTCAACAACAACCCCGATGTTCACATTGAGTTGGGCTTTAACGAAGAACTTTCCCACCTTATCTATGCGGGGGCAGACATCATCGTAGTGCCCAGCCACTACGAACCCTGTGGACTCACTCAGATGATTGGCTTGAAGTATGGCACGGTTCCGGTGGTGAGAGGAGTGGGTGGCCTGGTGGATACCGTCTTCGACCGCGACTACGATCCCCACAAATTGCCCGAGCAACGCAACGGCTACGTCTTTTATCACACAGATCCAGCTGCTTTGGAGTCGGCTCTGGATCGGGCCATCGACCTTTGGTACACCGCTCCTGACCAGTTCCGTCAACTGCAGATTCAAGGCATGAGCTACGACTACTCCTGGAACTATCCTGGCAAGGAGTATCTGGAGATCTACGACTTCATTCGTCACCGCTGAGCCCAACAGCGATCCCCAGCGATCCCAGCCCTTGACCCCAAGGACGAAATGCTGGACGATAGGTAGCAATCTTGGGCTTAACCTTCTCTACAGATTTGCTGCTGAGAAGGGTAATTCTGCTCCGTTATCTTTCCCTGTCTGTAAGGATCCCCGGCTGCCATGGGTTATCTCGCCTTGGTACTCCACGCGCACCTGCCGTTTGTGCGCCACCCTGAGCAAGACTTTGTGCTGGAGGAAGAATGGCTCTACGAAGCCATCACGGAGACCTATGTGACGCTGCTACACATGTTCGAGGGGCTACAGCGAGATGGCATCGACTTTCGCTTCACCATGTCCCTGACGCCGCCCTTGGTGTCGATGCTGCGGGATCCCTTGCTGCAGGAGCGCTACGACCACTACTTGACCAAGTTAGAAGAACTGGCCCAACTGGAGTACGACAAAAACGCCACCAACGGCCACATTCGCTACCTGGCGGAGCACTACATCAAGCAGTTTGCCATGGTGCGGGATCTCTGGGAGCGCTACGACCGGGATCTGGTGCGAGCTTTTAAGCAGTTTCAAGACAGCGGCAACCTCGAGATCATCACCTGTGGGGCTACCCACGGCTACCTGCCCTTGATGCAGATGTACCCGCAGGCAGTCTGGGCGCAGTTGATTGTAGCTTGTGAGCACTACAACGAGCACTTTGGCCAATGGCCGCGGGGGATCTGGCTGCCGGAATGCGCCTACTACCAAGGGCTGGAGCGGATGATTGCCGATGCCGGCCTGCGCTACATGATCACCGACGCCCATGGTCTTCTCTACGCCAAGCCCCGGCCTCGTTACGGCATGTACGCCCCTATTTTTACCGAGACCGGCGTCGCCGTTTTCGGGCGGGATCACGAGTCTTCGCAGCAGGTGTGGTCGGCAGAGGTGGGCTATCCAGGGGATCCGGTTTACCGCGAGTTCTACAAAGACCTAGGGTATGAGGCCGACTACGAGTACATCAAGCCTTACATCATGCCCAACGGCCAGCGGAAAAACACCGGCATCAAGTACCACCGCATCACCGGGCGCAACCTGGACCTGGGGCAAAAGCAGCTTTACGACCCCTATTGGGCGCGGGAGAAAGCGGCAGAGCATGCGGGCAACTTTATGTTCAACCGCCAGCGGCAAATCGAATATTTGTACAGCGTCATGGGCCGCCCGCCGCTGGTGGTGGCCCCCTACGATGCGGAGTTGTTCGGCCACTGGTGGTACGAGGGCCCTTGGTTTTTGGATTTTCTCATCCGCAAGAGCTACTTCGACCAAAACACCTATCGCATGACTCACCTGGCGGAGTACCTGCGGGAGAACCCCACCCAGCAGGTGTGCAAACCTGCCCAGTCCAGTTGGGGGGCGCGCGGCTTCCACGAGTACTGGCTCAACCCCACCAACGCCTGGATCTACCCCCACCTGCACAAGGCCACCGAGCGGATGATCGAGCTGAGCCGTCGCGAGCCTGCCGATGACCTAGAATGGCGGGCCTTGAACCAGGCGGCGCGAGAATTGCTACTGGCTCAATCGTCTGACTGGGCTTTTATCATGCGCACAGGGACGATGGTTCCCTATGCAGTGCGCCGCACCAAGTCCCATCTGCTGCGCTTCAACCACCTCTACGAGAAGATCAAAGAGGGTCAGTTTCGGCGAGAAAAAGCCACCCCTGAAGAGGAGCAGTGGCTGGCCAAGGTGGAATACATGGACAACATCTTCCCCAATATCAACTACCGGGTTTACCGACCCCTCTAAGCCGGTTGGGCAGGTCTGGAGGGTGCCTGCTTCCGACCGCCAGAGACACCAGAGGCAGAAGTTTCCGGCTACCCTCCTTGAGGGGATCGAACTACCCCAGGGCAGGAGGGATCCTCCGTTCGTTGCGCTGATCCCAACCTTCCTCTCCTTTTGGGAAAGGGGCAGGAGTCGCTCGTGTTGGCCTCGCAGAGCGCTCAGGGAGCGTTTTAATCTGGCTTGTTCAGTAGCCCCGATATCCCCGAAGACTCCCTGCTGCTGGGGCCCGCCTTCCCCAGCCGAATGGTCAGGCCGTCGGTTCTAGAGCTTGGTGCCGCACTCGGCGCAAAACTTGTGCAGGGTGGGGTTTTTGGTGCCGCAATTGGGGCAGTAGATCAGCTCGGCGGCTTGTTCCAGTTGCCGCTTCTCCGGCAGCCCGATCATCTGATAATTGGCTTTGCCGGCAGGCACCATCGGGTAGCAGTTTTCGTCCCGCTTGACCACAAAGTCGGCCACTACCGGCCCCTCGTGCTTGAGGATCTCCTGGATGGCATCTTCCAGTTGATCGGGGTGATCGACGCGGATCCCTTTTACCCCAAAAGCCTCGGCTAGCTTGACAAAATCCGGCATTCCGGGAGACATATCCGAGTGGGAGTAGCGCTCGCCGTGGAAGGCCTGCTGCCACTGCCGCACCATGCCCTGCCAGCCGTTGTTGATGATGGCCACTTTGGTGGCAATGCCGTACTGAGCCACTGTGCCCAGCTCTTGCATGTTCATCTGGAAGCTGGCATCGCCACTGATGCAGATGACTTCTTCGTGAGGCAGGGCTACCTTGACTCCCATCGCCGCGGGGAACCCGTAGCCCATGGTGCCCAGCCCAGAACTGGAGATCCATTGGCGCGGCCCGTTGCGCAGAAACTGCGCCGCCCACATCTGATGCTGGCCAACATCGGTGGTGTAGTAGGCGTGGGGAGCATGACGACGAAAGGCATCGATCACCTGTTGGGGGGCAATCACGCCTTCGTAGCTGGGCACCTGCAGGGGATAGTCCCGCTTCCAGCGCTCGATCCGATCCAGCCAGGCCTGAGTTAGGCCTGGAGTAGAAGGCATTTTGCTCAGTTGAGCCAGCATCTCCACCAGAACAGTGCGCACATCCCCTACAATCGGCACATCGGGCGCACGGTTTTTGCCCACCTCGGCTGGGTCGATGTCGATGTGAATGACTTTGGCGTGCTTGGCAAATTCATCTAGCTTGCCGGTCACGCGATCGTCAAAGCGGGCCCCCACCGCAATGAGCAGGTCGCACTCGGTGACGGCGAAGTTGGCATAGGCCGTGCCGTGCATGCCCAGCATCCCCACCGACAGGGGATCGTTCTCATCGAAAGCCCCTTTGCCCATGAGGGTGGTGGTCACCGGGATCCGATAGGTGTGGGCCAGCTCGGCAATTTCGGCGTGAGCACCGGAGATGATCGCCCCACCCCCCACATACAGCAAGGGCCGTTTGGCCTGCAGGATCAGCTTGGCCGCCGCATGGATTTGCCGTGGGTTGCCTCGCACGGTGGGCTTGTAGCCGGGGATGTTGATCTCGCTGACAGGTTGATAGTCAAACTCTTCCAGGCCCACATCTTTGGGGATGTCGATCAGCACCGGCCCGGGCCGCCCTGTCCCGGCAATGTGAAAAGCCTCTGCCACGATCCGAGACATTTGGCGCGGATCCCGTACGACGTAGGAGTGCTTGACAATCGGCAGGGTGATGCCAAAGATGTCCGTCTCCTGGAAGCCGTCGGTGCCAATCAGATGGCGAGGTACCTGCCCAGTGATGACCACCATGGGTACAGAGTCCATCATGGCGTTGGCGATGCCCGTCACCAGGTTGGTCGCCCCTGGGCCAGAGGTAGCAAAACACACCCCCACCTTGCCAGTGGCGCGAGCATATCCGTCGGCGGCGTGGGCAGCCGCTTGTTCGTGGCGTACCAGGTAATGTTTGAGCAGCCCCTGAGACTCGGCTTTGTACAGCTCGTCGTAGATGGGGAGGATGGCTCCCCCCGGATAGCCAAAGATGTGTTGCACCCCATGCCGGTGCAGGCTGTCCACCAACGCATATCCACCAGTCGCCACGGTGTCTCCTCCCCACTGAGATGACCGAACGTCAAACGCCCGCTCTCAGGAGCGCCAGCGCAGACAGGGTACTGGCCAGAAGTTGGCCAACTTTGTATTCAATTCTACAGTCTAGCAGTGGTTTGCTTTGGAATCGCTTAGGCTTTCACGGTCGGCTAAAGTAACACTGGGGATCCCTAGGGATCCTCGCCGGAGTGTTGAGAGTGCCCTATCCATGACTGGAGAGCCAACCCCCATTGACCCCGGGCCGGAGCGGTCTCAGGGCAGCTTGCTGCTAGCTGTGCCCATCCTCGGATCCCCGCACAGTGCTGTGGGATCCCGACAGTGGCTGGTATGGGGAGCGCTGGGGATCTTTCTGGTGGGTCTGGGGTTGCGCCTGTGGCGGCTGGACGAGTTCCCGGCACCTGTGTTTGATGAGGTGTACTTCCCGGAGTTTGCCCAGAATTACTTGGATGGTAAGCCTTTTTACGATGTGCATCCCCCCTTGGGCAAGTACTTCATTGCCCTCAGCATTCGGGTGTTTGGCCGCAACGAGTGGGGGTTCCGCTTCGCCACTGCTTTTTGCGGATCCCTGATCCCTCTGTTGCTGACCGGTTTAGCCTACCGCCTCACCTACCACGTGGGCTTTGCTCTGTTGAGCGGGGTTTTGCTGCTGACCGATGGGGTGTTTCTGGTGGAATCCCGCTTTGGCCTGATCAACGTGTATCTGGTAGCCTTTGGGCTGGCAGCGACCATTCTGTTGCTGAGAGGTCTAGAAGGCCAAGGTTGGCGGCGGGCTGCTCACTTTGCTTGCTCCGGGATCCTGTTGGGGGCGGCAGCTTCGGTGAAGTGGAATGGCCTCTGGTTTGCCTTCATGTTTGCTCTGTTGGGGATCCTCGTCTGGGGGGTAGTCTGGCTGCGCCCGCAGTGGATCCCACGGTTGGGCATTTTGAGCCAGATTCGTCATCTGCGCTGGTGGCACTATGTGTTTTGCTTCATCCTCGCTCCGCTGGCCTTTTATGCCATTCAGTGGATCCCGCACCTGCAGCTGAATCCCCAACAGGGACTAACTCTGGATTGGAGCTGGACGGGCATCCAGAATTATTTCCGATCCCTGGTACTCATCAACCAATCCATCTACGGCGGCCACATGGCAGCCCACCTGGTGGTGAACGAAGAGACCCCTGTTCACCCCTACTGCTCCACCAGCTTGCGATCCCTGGTGGCTTGGTTCCCGGCTTTGCGTCCTTGGCTGACTACGCCCTTGGCCTCGGCAGGAGCTTGGTCCTGGCCAATTCTGGGCCGCCCCGTGGCCTACTACTTCGGCAGTCAGGGCAACCTCTGGCAAGCTGTTCATGGCTTGGGCAATCCTTGGCTGTGGTGGCTGGGGACGGGATCCATCTTGGTGCTTGTCTGGCGAGGGATCCGCCACTTTCACGGTCTCGAAGCCTTCATTTTGATTGGCTATGCGGCCAATTACCTGCCTTGGTTTAGGGTCAGCCGCTGCGTTTTTATCTACCACTACATGAGCGCTCTGGCGTTTAGCACCCTAGCCCTGGCTTGGTTGGTGCTGCTGGGCTGGCAGAGCTATCGCCGCTTTTGGCGCGGGGCGAGCATCACGGCGGTGGCCTTGGTTTTGGCGTCCTTTGTCTTCTTTTTCCCCGTTTGGCTTGGCCTGCCCCTCAGTCCAAGCGGATTCTACGCCCGCATGTGGTTTCGCTCTAGCCCGGTGCCGCTGTTCTGTTTCAGCCCCCAATCCTGCCAACAGCCCCCGCTGCACCTGCCGCCCATCCCCGGCTTGAACTGGATCTAAGGGAGGCATGGTAAGCTTTGTGAAGTTTGTTTCGTGAAATGCGGCGCTCCGTTACCGAAAGATGGAGCGAGGTTCGCGAAACCCTTGTGGTGGAGGTAGTGGAAACGTCATGGCCCGATCTTGCCCGAGTTCTGCCAACTCTCCCCGCCGTCCACTGGCTTATTCAGAGCAAGCTGTCCCGGTTGGGGTGATCGGGGTAGGCAACATGGGCCAGCACCACACCCGCGTTTTCAGCCTGATGAAGGATGTGCGGGTCGTGGGGGTAGCGGATATCAACGTGGAACGGGGATTGGATGTGGCCAGCCGCCACCGCGTTCATTTCTATGAGGACTACCGCGATCTGCTGCCCCATGTAGCTGCCGTGGCCATTGCCGTGCCGACGGTTCTGCACCACGAGGTGGGTATGGCCTGCCTGGAGGCCGGGGTACATGTGCTGATCGAAAAGCCCATCGCTGCCAGCATCAGCGAAGCAGAATCGCTGGTGAACCGAGCTGCCGATTGCAATTGTATTTTGCAGGTGGGGCACATCGAGCGCTTCAGCCCTGTTTTCCAAAAGCTGGGCCAAGTCTTGCAAAGTGAAGAACCTCTGGCTTTCGAGGCTCACCGTCTCAGCCCCTATTCCGACCGCGCCAGCGATGTGTCGGTGGTATTCGACTTGATGATCCACGACATCGATCTGTTGCTGGAGCTGATCCCATCTCCCGTGACCCAGATTACCGCCAGCGGCAACCGCATCTCCAAGCTGGGCTACCTGGACTACGTCACGGCTACTCTCACTTTTGCCAACGGCGTCATCGCCACCCTCACCGCCAGCAAGGTCACCCACCGCAAGGTGCGCAAAATTGCCGTCCACTGCAAGAATGCCTTGGTAGAAGCAGATTTTCTACACAATGAGATCTCGGTGTACCGCCAGGGATCCGTCGGCAGCACCAGCGACTACGGCCAAATGCCCTACCAGCGGGATTGTTTGATTGAGAAAGTCCACACCGACAATATCGACAAGCTGCATGCCGAACTGGAGCACTTCATCAATTGCGTGCGGGGGGGCAACCAACCTTCTGTGGGTGGGGAACAGGCCCTGAAAGCATTGAGGCTGGCCTCGGAGGTAGAGCGGATTGCTTTGGATGGATGTGCCTGGAGCGAAGCCAAGCCCCGCCGTAGTCTCCTATCCTAGTCTTTAACGCAAGCCCCAGATGGGGGCAGAGCCCTGTTGTTGGCCCATAGCCATTCCAGCATCAGGCTGGGGAAGAAAAAGCGACATTCGCGCCCGCGGAGTGCAGCTCTATTGACAGCTCCCCATTCGGGTGGCAGCTTTTCGAGCGAGCAATGGGGCTCCCACCAGACTCAGGCAAGAGGTGGCATCCACAGCTGTGAAATCGGGCACGCAAGCCCCGGCAGCAACGGCGAGTCCAATTCGAGTCCAATTCATCTTTCCCAAGCAAGTTTTGATCAACACCAACTGCCTTTGCTGACGCCGGTAGACTTCCACTTGTTGCTGTTGCCAGTCCACCACTCAATACTCCTGTAGCCCAAGCCGACTGTAAAGCTTGAGCTTAGTTTGCTTATCTTGGCCAATATTGCGAGCTCCAGGGCTCAGCACTCCTACCGCCGATTCTGGGGCACTGTGGAGTTTGCCATCCGCCCCTAACGCTGTTCTCAGTCGAGAGCGGCTTACCCACACCACATCAGGAGCCACATTGTTATCTTCGGCAAAAATCACTCCCGGAGCAGTGTTGGCCAATCTCAGGCCCGTTTTCTCACTCTATTCGCCTTTCAAATTTCTTCTAAGATGCGAAACTGCACATGGTTAATGGCCAGCTCCCCAATTGAGGCTTGGTCGGTGTTGATCGTCTCGAAAGGGATCCCTTTGGCGATCTCGGCATGGGTCCAGGGCAAGCCCATGAAGTAGCGCTGCGAATAGGGGCGCTCCCCCCGATCGTCGGGGTTCGACTCCATCGGCACCCAACCCCAGCCGGGCAGATAAAACTCAATCCACACGTGGTTGTACTGGGGAAACAGCGGGATCCCTTTCAGTTCTGGATGGGGAGGACATTTGTAGCGCCCCACCGTGCGGCAAGGGATCCCATTGAGGCGGGCCAAAGCCAACAGCACCCCCACATATTCGCCACAAGAACCGGAGCCACGCCGCAAAACCTCATCCGGCGGATCAATGCGAGAGGTGACCCGGTAGGAGAGCTTGTCGTAAACATAGGCCCGGATATTGAGCATTTTGCGCAGCAAGTTGGTCTCGCTGCCAACGGCCAGCCGCGCTGCCTCTCGGACAATCGAGGTGTCCATGGCCAGGTAGTCATCGTCCACCAAGTAGCGATCCCGCAGCTCCCTGGGCAAAACGGCAGCCTCTACATCCAGTGGATCGATGCAGTACTTGATACTGTAGAGATCCAGCACCGCCCGCCAGCCAAACAAGCGCACCTCATGGGCCCCCAGGGATCCCAGCGAAAACACCGCCACCTGTTGGCCAGATTGCTCTTCCACTTCAAACGGCAGACCTACCCAGTGCAGGCTGCGCACCCGTTGGCGAAGGCTGTTGCAGGGCAAGGCAATTCGCCAGACCAAATCGGGCAGGAAGCGCGGCTCTTCTTGGGCAATTTCTTCCACATAGGTCAGCTCCACCCGATAGCCGTGGGAGAGGGTGTAGGTGGCGCGTTCCCCCAGACACTGGGGCTGAAAAACTACCGGACAGGCAATGGGGGAATCCTCGGCCTCGGTTCCACTGCCGCCAGAGGGGTCGGGGGAGCTAGGGGGATCCAAAGGCCGCAGGCGTAGGGGGGCCACCCAGGTTTTATCGCGCAGGGCCACCGACAAGGGATCTGGAGCGTTGGGGTTGTCGTGGATGTATGCTTCTTCGTGGGCGTAGGCTACCCAGAGCTGCCCCCGCCAGTAGGCCAAGCCTGTCGGCCCAGGAGAAGGGGTGAGGATGCGGGCCAATTCTCGCCCGGTCTGGCGCTCCAGCACGTAGATCGTCTCTTCCACCCGATCGCTCACCCAGAGGTAGTCTCCCTGCACCGCAATGTGTTCTCGGCCAACCCCAGGGGCGGGCATCTCCTGCACGATGAGACCACGGCTGGGATCCAGTTGCAGGATTTTTCCCCGTCGGTAGCAGGTGGCATAGAGGTAGCGGTTTCCCGTGTGGGGATCGCTCCAGAGGGCGATCCCTTCGATAGGGTAGGGGCACCTACACACTGGAAAGGCTTCCAGGGATCCCGGTTGCTGCAGAGCGGACATGGGAATGCGCAAGATTTGCCCCTCTTGCTCCCGACTGAGCCAAATCCACGCTTGATCCCCTTCTGACTCTACCCACAAACCGTAAGCGCCTTGGAAAGAATGGACATGATGGGGATTGAGCAGCAGGGTGTTGTGCTCTTGAATTTCCACCAAATAGCCCCTCACCCGATCCAAGCCCAACAGGCGATCTCCCCAGGTGGCCAAACCTTCCAAAGCAACCAGCCCCAGAGGTTGCAGAGGGGCCACAGTTCCCTGTTGCCGCCCAGATGGAGGCCACCAAGCAGGCTGGGATCCTCTTGCCGTGGAACCTAGATTTTTCAGAGCACCCAGATCATTTGCCGGATGGATGGCAACCATGAAGGCTTCCTTGCCTATGGATGAAGTTGACATGCTGGCGCGATCTGCACCAAGGCGGTACGACTGTCCAATATTTACTGTCCAACATTACTGTCCAACATTATTATGATGCGCCTCTTTTCAACCCCACACCCAAGGCTTCTCGACCGATGTATCCCTGCTAGTCTTGCCAGGACTGGAGAATGTTACGATGATGGCGGCTTTTTGGCCAGCAAGATAGAGCAGCGGTGGGGAGTGGTAGGGGATGGAGTTGGCCTTGGCAATTGGCGGCCTGGTGGCAGGGATCCTGGCCGGGGTGCTGGGCATTGGCGGTGGCGTGATCCTGGTGCCCTTACAGGTCAGCTTGGGGATCCCACCGGTTCAAGCTGCAGCTACCAGCAATCTTTCCATTGTTATGACCTCGATTGCGGGCAGCATCCAAAACTGGCGGATGGGCATGCTTGATTTGAAACGGGTGATCCTGCTGGGGATCCCAGCGTTGCTTACGGCTCAAGTAGGAGCAATTATCGCCAGTCGCCTTCCCAGCTATCTGCTGTTGGCAGCGTTTGGAGTGTTGCTGCTGGCCAACACTTATCTGGTGGAGCTGCGCAAAAAGGTGGCCACCCAAGCCCTGGAGACAGAGTTCCCGCCTGCTGCTGTTCGCGACAGTGGTGCGAAGTCCTCAGGACAGATGTCTCCCTGGTTAGCCCGCGCCCTGACCGGCGGCACTGCCGGTTTGTTGGCCGGGCTGTTTGGCATCGGCGGTGGGGTGATCCTGGTGCCAATGCAGATCCTGCTGCTGAAAGAGACGATCAAAGTGGCGATTCAGACCAGTCTGGGGGCCATTGTGATCACAGCAGTTGCTGCCACTGCCAGCCATGCGGGCCTCAGCGATTGGATCTGGAATGGCCTGGGGTTCGGGGACGGCACCATCCACCAGAATGTGCTCTGGATCCCAGGTTTAATCTTGGGCACAGGGGGGTTAATCGGTGTACAGATCAGCACACGCACCCTGCCCAAATTGCCCGATGAAACCGTCGGACTGCTGTTTCGGGGCTTTCTGACCATCCTTTCTCTCTACATTTTTTGGCAAGCTTGGCAAAGCTACCGAGCCCTGTGAAGTGATCCTGGTCTGCCTGAGCGCTCAAGACAGCAGTCCTTGGTCATTTCGATTCTACGTTGGACGCGCTTTCCCCTCAGAGGACAGGGATCCTGCTGTTTGGGATAGGGCACCTTGTTTGCAGGGGTCATGCACAGGGTAGCTGCCAAAGAGCTTC
>NZ_JANSIO010000433.1:0-3540 GCF_047462195.1 Synechococcus sp. R3-13
ATCCCCTGCCTTTAGGCAGGGGAGTATGTCAAGGCTCAGGGAAAATAATGGTTTAATGGTGGTTTGACAGCCAAAACTTCCTGGCCCAGGCCGGAACTCTCTTGGCAGGGCCCCTTGATCTTGAGTTTGGGATCCCTTCTTACCTTGTCTATGCTGAAAACCACTCGTCGCTTGGCCCTGCTAGCCCTGTCGGGGCTGGCGGTTCTTGTTCTCGCTCCCCAGAGGGGCCTCGCCAAGCCCATTACCGTCGGCTCCAAGGACTTTACCGAGCAGTTTATTTTGGGGGAAATGTACGCCTTAGCCCTGGAGGCGGCAGGGTTCACGGTGGAGCGCAAGCTCAACCTGGGCGGAACACCGGTAGCCCATGCGGGCTTGTTGAGCGGCGAGATCGATCTCTACCCCGAGTACACCGGCACTGGCCTGCTGACGGTGCTTAAACTGCCCACCAGCGGCGACCCGGCAGAGGTGTACGCGACGGTGGCCCGCGAGTACGAGAGCCGGTTCCGATTGATTTGGCTGGATCCCGCCCCCATGAACAACACTCAGGCCCTGGCCATGACCCGAACTAGAGCGGCTGAGCTGGGCATCGCCACCATCTCGGACATGGTGGCCAAAGCGGGCGAGCTGGTGATGATCGGGCCGCCGGAGTTTCAAGCCCGCGAAGATGGACTACCCGGGATCCAAGCAGCTTACGGCAATTTTCGGCTCAAAGCCTACAAAGCGGTGGATCCCGGCCTGCGCTACCAGGGCTTGGTCAATGGGGAAGCGGATGTGGCGGTGGCCTTTGGCACCGATGGGGAAATTGCCGCCTTTGACCTGGTGCTGCTGGAGGATGACAAGCAGCTTTTCCCCCCCTACCAGGTGGCGCCGGTGGTGCGCAAGGATACCCTGGAGGCCAACCCCGGCATTGCCGCTGCTTTGAATGCCCTCTCCCCTCTGCTGACGGATGAGGTGATGCAGCGGTTGAACTACGAGGTGAGCGGCAACCGCAAGGAGCCGGCGGAGGTGGCCAGAGCCTTCTTGGTGGAAGCCGGCATTCTCAAGAAATAACCTTGCCTGTTGCATGAGACCCTGAGGTGAGCACCGTCGAGTTCGAGCGGGTATCGCTGCGCTTTCCCCACAGTTCCCAGCCGGCTGTGGAGGAGTGCAGTTTTTCCATAGAATCGGGCCAGTTGGTGGTCATCCTGGGGCCTTCTGGCTGCGGCAAAACCACCCTTCTGAAAATGGTGAATCGCTTGCTGGATCCCACCCAGGGGCAGATTCGCTTGGACGGGCGGGATATCCGCCAGTTTCCCGTCACGGCTCTGCGGCAGCGGATCGGCTATGTTATCCAGCAATCGGGGCTGTTTCCCCACATGACGGTGGCCCAGAATGTGGCGGTGGTGCCGCGACTTTTGGGATGGGCGAAGGAGCGCATCCGCGAGCGGGTGGACGAGCTGCTCAGCTTGGTTAATTTGCCCCCCCATGAGTACAGAAACCGCTACCCTGCTCAACTGTCGGGCGGACAACAACAGCGGGTCGGTCTGGCTCGGGCCCTGGCCGGGGATCCAGGGCTGCTGCTGATGGACGAGCCCTTTGGGGCCATCGACGCCATTACCCGCAGCAAGCTGCAAGAGGAGATCCTGCGCCTGCAACGGCAATTGAAAAAAACCATCCTGTTCGTCTCCCACGATGTGGAAGAGGCGCTGCGCCTGGCGGATCGCATTTTGGTGATGCAGAAGGGGCGGGTGGTGCAGTTCGACGCTCCCTTTCGGCTGCTCACCCAGCCGGCTACTCCCTTTGTCAGGGAACTGCTGGGGGCAGATGACATGGTACGGCAGTTGAGTGTGCTGCGGGTGGAAACGGCGATGGCCGGGATCCCGCACAACCACAAAATCCAAGAGGGAGCGACGGTGAGGCCCCAGGCAACTTTGCGGCAAGCCTTGTCCCTGCTGTTGCGCACAGGGGCGGCAGCCCTGACGGTGTGGGAGGACGGGCGGGCCATCGGCGTTTTGACCTTGGATCACATTCGCAGCTTGGCCATGCTGGAGGGGGGATCCGCGTGAGCTATCTCCTCAACCACCCCGGCCTGATGTGGCAGCTCACCCAAGAGCATCTGGCGATGGTGGGGATGACCTTGGGCATGGCGGTGGTGCTGGCGGTGCCGCTGGCTCTGCTGGTTCACCACGTGCGCTGGTTGGCCCTGCCGGTCATGGGGATCCTCAGCATCCTGTACACAGTGCCCAGCCTGGCTTTGATTATTTTGTTGGTGCCCTGGTTTGGCCTCAATGCCCGCTCGGTGGTGGTGGCGATGGTGATCTACACGCAGGTGATCTTGGTGCGCCATTTTTGCGTGGGCCTGCGCTCGGTCGAGCCTGCCATCCTGGAAGCTGCCAAGGGCATGGGGATGAACCTCTGGCAACGGTGGTGGCAGGTGCAGGTGCCGCTCATGCTGCCCATTGTTTTGGCAGGGCTGCGGCTGGCGGCAATTGTGGCCATTGCCATTGCCACCGTGGGCGCCAAGTTTGGGGCAGGGGGACTGGGAACCCTGCTGTTCGATGGCATTGCCCAGGCCGGTCGCTACGACAAGATCTGGGCCGGATCCCTGGCGGTGGGATCCCTGGCCTTGCTGGTGAACACAGCCTTGCTCAGCCTGGAATGGGCGACCCGTCGTGGCTGAGGGGGTAGACTTAAGGACTCCGTCCCGCTGGCGCGATCGGGCAGGTTTATCCTCTAGTTGTGTGGGGCGAAACTGGGTGTAGCATGGGTGAGCAACCAGGGACTCCGTCCCGCTGGCGTGAGCGGGTGAGAGATTGGTCATCCCGCGCCGATTGGGAGCTGATGGAAGCGCTCAAGGCGGGGCAACCTGCTGCTCTGGCTGCGCTCTACGATCGCTATGCCGGCTTGGTCTATGGGCTGGCCTTCAAGATCCTGGGCCACGTGGCCGAGGCAGAAGACCTGACTCAGGAGGTGTTTGTCGAGCTGTGGCGCAAGGTTGGCTGTGATCCAAGGACTCCGTCCGAGTCGCGCGAGCGGCGGGGATCCCTGAGCAGTTTTTTATGCGTGCTGACCCGTTCGCGGGCCATTGACCGTCTGCGTTCTCAGGGCAGCCATCAACTTCTGTTGAAACGCTGGCAAACCCTTCTCAGCGCCGTTCGTGTTGACGGAACGGAGTCCTTTAGCAAGACTCGGTTCCCTTTTGAGCAGGTTTCCATCGAGGAGCGGCGGCAAGCGGTGCAAGCGGCCCTCAGCCAACTGCCCGAAAGCCAGCGGCAGATCCTGGAGTTGCTCTATTACCAAGGGTTGAGCCAGGCGGACATTGCTCGCCAATTGGGGATCCCGTTGGGGACGGTTAAGACCCGCTCTCGCCAAGCTCTCTGCAAATTGCGGGGATCCCTGCGCGCCCTTCTGGGTTTCTGCTCGCGTTAGCGGGACCGCGTCCTTTCGCGTCAGCGGGACGGAGTCCTAGGTTTGGAGTTGAGTTCTGGTGTCGGGATGGCCATGTCTGATCGCGTCAGCGGGACGGAGTCCTATCGCGTCAGCGGGACGGAGTCCTTTCGC
>NZ_JANSIO010000433.1:3550-4308 GCF_047462195.1 Synechococcus sp. R3-13
GGCGGGACGGAGTCCTTATCCACCTCGCCCCCTTTAACAGAGGAACGGGAAGAACTGGCCGGCTATCTGCTGGGGGACTTGTCTCCCGAGCAGGCGAGTGCTCTAGAGGCACGCCTAACCCAAGACCCTCGGCTGGTGGCCGAACTGCAAGCCTTGCAAGAAACCTTGGAATTGTTGCCCTACGGATTGCCAGGAGTGCTCCCGCCTGCCAGCTTGCGCGATAAGGTGATGGCAGAGGTGGGGGCTATCGGCTTACGCGAGCAGGAGATGGCAGTCCCCCTTCACTCTCCACTGCCTGCTTTTGGGGTGGGGTGGCGCTGGCTGGGAGGCTTGGTGGCGGCAATTTTGGTTCTGCTCAGCTTGGACAACTGGCGACTGCGGCAAGCTCTGCAACTAGCCCAGTTAGAGCCGGTGCGAGCATTGTCTCATCTCCTGCAACAGCCGGGATCCCGTCTGGTGCATTTGCAGGGGGAGGCGGGGACGGCCAACGTGCTGTTTCGCCCAGGAGACTGGCAGGAGGTTATCTTGGCCGCACGGGATCTGCCCCAACCGGTGGCGGGGGAGCGCTACTCCCTCTGGCTCAAGCTGGACAATGGCGAGTTCCTCCACTGTGGTGACTTTCAGGTGGATGCTCAAGGCTCTGCTCTGGTGGCCCTACGCCCATCCCGCACGTTGCCGGCAGGTACCCGCGCCCAAGAGCTGGTGATTGCGACCGGCTCCCGTCAACTGCCCGCTCGCGCCAGCGGGACGGAGTCCTT
>NZ_JANSIO010000434.1:0-7249 GCF_047462195.1 Synechococcus sp. R3-13
TCCCTCATCGCGCAACAACAGGCTGCCCAGGTGAGCGCCCCCAATAGCTGTTTCATCTCGCTTGTTCAAAATCGATTTCAGCAGACGATTAGAGGCCAAAAAGACCTTGGCACCGGGATCGGGAGCACGGCGAGGGTTAATGAAGCCCATCTTCTGATTGAAATAGCCGATGACCTCGACGGTAACCGCATAGATTTCCGGATTGGGATGGGTGAAGCCCACCAGAGCCACAATGGTGCTGGGATCGATTTCGGTATCGGCAAAGATGCGATCGGGGATGTGATCCAGGAGCTGAACTTGGCTAATTTTACCCAAGATTTGCAGCGTTTGCGATTGGGGATCCTGGACTTCGTAGTAGACGAAATCGCCCACCTTTACCGCTTGGGTATTGGAAGTGATGAAAACATATTGGTTAGAGGTTTCTCCAGGCCCTTTGACGGTGCCAATTACCTCTGGAGAGTCCTCAGTTGGAGAGAGGATAGCTTCTGGATGGTGGCCATTATCGGTGATTTTTTGGGGCATTAGCGCATCGCTCCTACAGTCATTTTCCAGGCCAATTCTTTGCTTAAGATTTGCAGAGCTCGCCGTTGAGCTGGATCGGCAAACATCGGCGTAATGTCGTTCAAGACTTGGTAGATCAAATGATTGGCAAAGTTGCCGCCGCTACTCAGCAGCAAACCATAGTAGGAAAATTGGGTTTGACCTTGGGGATCCTGGTGAAAGCGCAGGATCTCTTCCCGGCTCATGCGAAAAACCGGCGTGTTTACAGGCACCACCACGCGTGGGATCCCTTGCCGGCCACAGCGGCGCTCTTCATCCAGAGCCCCGATTAAAACCACCGAGAGTAGCGTGCGCACCTCATTCTGCAGATCGGGGGAAAAATAGGGATCCGGCTGGCTGGAAAGGCGCGGCCCAGAATTGAGGAACATCGGATTCAGGAGTTGGGTATTGTAAACCAGACCTACGGCCCAGTGTCGCCGGTCGCTTTCTAGCTTGACAAAGCTGCCGAAGCCATAGTCATCAGGAGCCGGCGGATTTTTGACTTCTAAAGCATCGTCCACCTGCACCACGTAATCACAGTGATTGTTGGAGCGAACTACCTTTCCCAATCTCATCGGACTCGTCTCCGTTGTAGTTTACTCACCGTTTTCCGAGATAGCCTTAGGTTCAGCTTTTCGCGAGCGGCCCAATCTTGCATGAGGCGTAAGAAAAGGTTGCGATCCTCATTGCGAATAACGGCTATTTGATCGGCTGTCTCCAGCACATAAGGATAACCTCGCCCAATCACCACCTCACAGCGAACCAGATCCACCAACCAGTCCAACAGTCCTGCCTCATAAACCCAAACGGGTATTTCCAAGCGGGCCGGAAAGTTGTCATTGGTGCGCAGGTAAACAAATCCCACTCGCTCTCGCATTTCTTGGTAGCGATTGAGGATCCCATCTTGGGGGTTGAGGCTGCCGCCGCGGGCACAGATGAAAAAAGGTGTGCGATCCCCCCACTCCAACCAGGGACTAAGCAGTTGCGCATCGTGAAGCTGTGGAGCTTCGGGTAGGTCAAAACAATGCTTGAGCAACGCCACCAGATCGGAAGTGTAGGTGGTGTCTATGTAAGCCACGATGGGGATCCGGCTTTGCTCGCTGGCCCGCAGAAGCTGGAGCAAACACTGCACATAGAAATCTTGGCTTTCTGGCTCAAAGACTTCGGCAAAAGTAGCCACCAGCGCCCCGTCCAAAAAGGCCAATTTTCGGGATCCTGGTTGAGATTTTTGAATGTATTCTACAAGTCTCTCGATTTCCATTTGAAAGCGGCGCATGTTAACCATTCGCTCTTTCGGTTCGCCGCTGCTGTCGGATCCCAGGTCCCTTGGAGTCAATACATCCACTTGGATGTCTTTTTCGTACAAGCCTGCTGCGCAGTGATAATTTTCATACCAGCCGATTTGCACCAGCGCCACCGGTATTGACAGATCTTTGCTGGGATAAATCTGGGATCCATCCACGGCAAAGGTGGGAATATTTTCAATGACCGATTTCGCCCACTCACGGCTTTCTTCGTAATTGGCCCATTCCTGCTCAAAAGGGATCCTCCAACTGGAGTAGCGATCCCACTCTGCAGTAGGTAAAGCGCCTGGGAAAGGGAATGGAGCTATTTTTTCGGCAATCTCTAAGCTCGACCACTGGCACAAGCTTTCCATGGCCTGCTTATAGTATTCTCTGCGCTCCGACAGCCTTTGATCAAAAGTGGCAAAGGCCTCCCGCTTCTGCTGCAAGACCGCCAGGATCCGGTCGGCTCTAAACACCATAGGCGGGATCCCTCCCTACCGACTTGGATCCGGAGTGCCTTTCCACCCGAATAACATTTTCTGTCATTTGCTCAAAGGTATCGTCGTGGCTGATGACAAATAGCTGCTCAAAAGATCGCAGGTTGGTGATGGCCTCTGCCAGCCGCTGTCGCCGTTGGGTATCCATATTGGTGGTGGGCTCATCGAAAAAGGCAATATTTAGTTGTCCCAACACCTTGAGTAAAGCCAAGCGCACTGCCAAGGCCGCCGACATTTGCTCTCCCCCGGAAAGGCTGGCAAACCGTCGTTTGGGGCTGCCGGCTTCTTGAACGCGGATCTCATAATCGGCTTCCCAGGTCAGGGTGACGTTGGAACGGTTGAGAATTTCTCGGAAGAGGTGATCGGCAGTATGGTTGATCTGCTGCAGGTAGTATTGGGTAATTTGGGGGCCGGCTTTTCTGTAGGTCTCTCGGCTGAATTTGATAAAGCGGTGCAGGCGTTCTCTCTCAGTTTTTTCGGCCTCGACTTGCTTTAAGCTGGCCTTGGCCTGTTCCAATTGCCGCAACTTTTCCTCAATTTTGCTCAGTTGAGGAGCTAGGCTCTCCAGTCGGGCCTGGGCTTCGGCTTTTTGAATTTCGGTGGCCTGCAGAAGGGATCGAAGATGCTCATGCTCCTGCGGTTGATACAGAGCAGCCAAGGGATCCCGTGCTGCGCGAAGTTGGGAAAGCTGAGTTTGCAGTTGCTGCCGCTGGGCGTTTAGCTCGGCCAGTTCCTGTTCCCGTTGGGGAAGCAATTGGGCAATGGGTTCTGCCTGCAGATAGCGCTCGTGATCTAAACGGTATCGTTCGCGTTCTTCCTGCAGGGATCCCAGCTCTCGATCCAGATGCTCCGTTTGGCATAGGGCCTCCTCGATAGGGTTGAGTGCGGCCTGTAAATCCTGAAGCTGCTGCAGGCAGTCGGCCTGCATTTGTAAATACTGCTTTTCCTGTTTTAGCTCTGCTTTGAGCCGTTCGGCTTGACTTCTGGGATCCCCCAGAGATTTTAAGGTTTTGGCGGCTTTTTCAATCTGGGCCTGCAGATGATCCCTTGAGCCTTGAGCCTTTTCCCATTCGCCAATTTGGGCCTGTTTCTCTTGCCCAGCTTTTTGGAGTTGCTCCAGCGTCGATTGGGCAGTTTTGAGTTCATCTTTTCGTTGTGGCAAGCTTTGGGCAAGAGCCTGCAGGCGGATGACCGTTTCATAGCTGCTGCGATGGCTTCTTTGCTCTTCCCGCAAATTGGCAATTCTGTCCTCCAGATCCCGCAAGGGCTCAAGCTGTCGTTCTAGATTTTGGATCTGGTGTTGGAGTTGGCGAATCTGTTCTGTGAGCTGTTGATATTCTTGCTCCACTCTGGGCTTGCCATTCAGCTCTTTTTGCAGGCGTTGGATCTGTCCCCTGGGATCCCCTAGAGCTTGTAGCGCCTGCTCAATTTCCTGTTGTTGCCGAAGGAAGGTGGGCTCAGCCTCAAGATCCCAGTGAAGATCATCAATTCTGCTTTGTCGTTCGGCTTGCAACTGCAGCAGTTGCTGAATTTGGGCTTGTAAATCGGGTATTTGTGCGGTTAGGCCGAGCAAGGGTTGCAAAGTCCTGAGTTGTTTTTGGATGTTGGACAACTGCTGACGAAGTTGGGGCTCGGAAGTTTGGGGAGCCAGATCCTGCAAAATCTGATGGATGGACTGGAGCAACTGTTGGCTGAGTGCTGAAGATCGAGTGAGTACCTCTGGGATCCGCTGCCACAGAGATTGAAGTTGGGGATAGTTGTGTCGCTGCGCTTCCAATTCGTCCAGAAGTTGCCGGATGCTGTGATGGTGTTGAGCCAATTGATCCGAGCCCTGCTCAAAAAGGGCTTGTAGCTCCTGCTGAAATTGACGAGCTGCGGCAATGCGGCTGAGCTGAGTTTGCAATCGCTCCTGTTGAGCTTCGAGTGCAGGAATGGCGGCTACCCGCTCCAAATCCGCCTGCCGTTGTCTCAGTTGGAGCTGCAGTTGTTGCAATTGGACTTGGCCTTGTTCCTGCTCCGTTTCCCGTTGTTTGAGTTCAAGACGCAGGGCCTGAAAGGAAGCCAACTTCTCGCCAAGTTGGGAGTGGCGCTGCTCCAGGGAGGCCTGCCGTTCACACAGGGGTTGCAGCTCAAGTTTTTCCGCCTCCATTTTTTGGAAGATCTGGAGTTGTTGCTGATATTCGGATCCCTGCAGCTCCAATCGATGCAGTTGATGTTGCAAAGTTTCCCGTTGAGCCAGTAAAGTTTGTCGGGTTCGCCGCAGCGCTTCCTGCTCTGCAATGAGGGTTTCCAACTGCAAATAACGGTTGTAGGTCAATTGATGCTGCCGACATATGGCCTGGGCCTGTTCAGCTTCTTGCACTCGGCTTTGTAGCAGTTGACAGCGCTCGGCGTGGGCTGTCCATTCTGCCTGGATCTGTTCCCATTCGCGGTGCAGGTGTAGCAACGTGTTGAGCTGTTGAGTCCAATAGGTCTGCTGACGCTCTAGCTCCTCTTGGGCCTGAATTTGCGGGGTTAGCTCCTCTAGCTCCTGCTTCCAGCGCTGCTGTTGGCTTAACTTTTCTTGAAGTCTTGCCAATTGGTTTTCGATATGCTGCTTTTGCGAGAGCAAAGCATCCCGCTGTTTCAGCCACTCCAAGCGTTGCTGTTGCTGTTTTTCTAGCTCCCGCAAGCGAGCTTCTGTGGCCAAAAAATGCTGATATCCCTCCCAGTATTGCTGTTGCTGCGCTTGAGCTTGCCTGGCCTCTGCCCATAACTTTTCTGCCTGCTCAAGAGATACCTGAAGCAGGGATCCCTTTTGCTCCAGTTGGGCAATCTGGTGATCTAAAGTTTGGATTTGCTCAAGCCATTTCTCCAGTCGCTCGATCTCAAGCTTAACCTGATCCAGAGTGTGGATCGATTGACTCAAGCGCTCTTGCCAATAACTCAGTTCTTGTTGGATTTTCTGCCGCTCCGCTTGCAGCGGATCCCACTCCTGTAGCTGTTGGCGGAGCAATTCAATTTGATGATTAATGGCCTGAATCTGCGCCTCGCTGTATTTTTCGACCGCCAACAGGTCTTTGGCTACCTGCTGGTACTCTTCCACCTTTAAGATGCGATCGAAAACTTCTTTGCGATCTCGACCGGTTTTGAGAAAGTCTGCCGTGAAAGTCCCTTGGGGCACCCCAATCGTTGTGGCAAAGAGCCGCGCCAGGTCGGTACCGGCAGGTACGCCCAAATGTTGCCTCAGCCACGGCAGCACATCGGACTTGCGCTCATACTCTAGGCGCTGCTTCAGTTGGGGATCAAAGAGACGATATCCCTGCGTTACGCTGCGGCGAACATCGTAGGTGCGCTGATCCCATTGGGAGATAAATTGCACAGTCACCACTGCGTCGTTGGCCCCGGAGCGAATGATTTCTTCTTGGCTGTAGGGGCAGTAGTCGAACAAAACCCAGGCAATGGCTTCCAAAATGCTGGTCTTGCCCGCTCCGTTTTCTCCGCAAATGGCGTTAATACCTGGCTCAAACGTGAAGACGGCATCCTCATGAGATTTGAAGTTTTGTAAAGCGAGAGAGAGGATCCGCATAATCAGTCTTCTGCTCCCCATTCGCGACAGCGATGCGGAGCATCAAAAGCTCCCCTTAGGTGAGCATACACTTCAGATTCTCCTTGCCCATCCAAAACCTTTTCTTTAAGATCCAGAAGCAGCCGCGCTAGCTCTTCACTGCGTTTGCGGTAGTGGGCATGGCTGCTCAGCAGATCCCTGTAGATTTTCTCTTCGATTTGTAACCTCTGCCCCTCTTCTTCCAAGGAAAGGGCAGCCGACCCGAGCTCTAAAGTATTGGCCTCAAAACGAAACAGAACCAGCAAGGCGCCGGTAAGCTGCTGAATTTGACACTGTAGGGCGCGGCTATCCAGCTCATGCTTGGCGAACCCCACCTGTCCCACCAGCCGCAACTCCACCATCGGCTCCATCTCACTTTCCTGAAAACGGGATCCCTTAGCCAAGGCAATGGCTGCTGCGGCAATCTGTTCGGGGGTTTCTCTGCCCTTGGCCTCCAGATAGAGCCGGCGGCGGGGCCGCTGATGGTAATCCTGCACCAACTCCGCTTGGGGTGGGCCATCTCCCCAGCGGACGCGATAGGCCCCCCGTTGGAAGTCCCATTCGGCAGTGCTGTTGGCCTCCAGGGATCCTGGATTGAAGATCCACCCCCCCTCGGAATAGCTTTTGTGAATGTGTCCCAAGGCCAGGTAGCCCACCCCCGCCTCCCGCAGGGGCAGCAGATCTTTGTAGCGCAGAGCGCCTTGGTAACGGGCAATTTGGCCCTCTAGACCGTGGTGGAACATCAACACCACCCGCTCTGGGCCGGGGGGCAACCGTCGAATGGCCGCCGCCAACTGCTCAATCGACCGAGGGGCTGCCGATCCGTACCACTGGGATCCGATCACCCGCACCCCACAGGGCAAATCCAGATACCCTCCCCGCCGGCCCGACCAGGGACGCAGCTCCAGTCCTTCTTCCCCTTCCTCAGGCTCCAGCAATATTAGCTCCCCGTGATCGGCCAAGTACCTCAGCCAACTGGTTTTCACGCCATAGGGGCGATTGTCGTGGTTGCCCTCAATGGCCAACACCGGGATCCCGGCCTGTTGCAGCTCCCGCAAGACGATCTGGGCTTGGTTGAGAACGCCGGGCTGAATCTGCCGATGCTCGAACAGATCTCCGGCGATGAGCACAAAGTCCACCGGATCCTGAATGGCATAGCGCCGGACAACATCCCGAAAAGCCAAAAAGAAGTCCTTGCTCCGCTCCGGGCTGTCGTAGCGGTCATAGCCCAGATGCACATCGGCCAGGTGTAAAAATGTGCAGGTTGAGCAGGCCATCCCCAGAGCACCTCGGCAAATTGTCCACAGTTTAGCTTGTCGGGGTGTGGGGGTAGCTAAGCC
>NZ_JANSIO010000435.1:0-3908 GCF_047462195.1 Synechococcus sp. R3-13
ACGGCAAGGGAAAATCCACCAGCGCTCTGGGGCGGGCTCTGCAGGCGATTGGACGCGGCATCAGTAAGGATCTCTCCCATCGTGTACTGATCATGCAATGGCTGAAGGGGGGAACGGGCTACACCGAGGATGCAGCCATTCGGGCCCTGCGGGAAAGCTACCCCGATTTGGTGGATCACCAGCGTTGCGGTCGGGACGCCATTGTCTGGCGGGGCAAACAACAGGAAATCGACTATGTAGAAGCGGAGCGGGGCTGGGAGTTGGCACGGGCGGCCATCGCTTCTGGCCTGTACAAAACCATCATCTTGGATGAGTTGAACCCGACGGTGGATCTGGAGCTGCTGGACGTGGAGCCGATTGTCCAGGCTTTGCTGCGCAAGCCGCGGGACACGGAGATCATCATCACGGGGCGGTGCCATGCCCCCTTACCTTACTTTGAGCTGGCCTCTGTCCACTCGGAAATGGTGAGCCACAAGCACTATGCCGAGCAGGGGGCCGATCTGCGGCGCGGGGTGGACTATTGATGGGATCCTTCGCAGCGTTCTCAGCCAATTCTGCTCTCTCTTGGCCTCCAGACCCCAGGACTCTGGCCCAGTTGTTGCTCACCCTTTTCCAGACGGAAGTGTGGGTGGAGGGCAAGGAGCACGTTCCCGCCGGCCCGCTGGTGGTGGTGAGCAATCACCGCAGTTTTCTGGATGCACCGGTGCTGATCGCGGGGTTGGGCCGACCGATTCGCTTTGCCTGCCATTACTACCTGGCTCAGGTGCCGCTGCTGCGGGAGATCGCCTTGGCTTTGGACTGCATTCCCCTCAAGCAGGGATCCCGACAGCAAATCCATTTTTTTCGCCAGGCGCAGGCCAGTTTGGCGGCGGGGGTGGGGGTGGGGATCTTCCCAGAAGGGGCGGAGCAGATCACCCGTGAGACCTCGCCTGGGGAGGTGGGGCGGTTTCAGCCAGGTTTTGCCCACCTGGCGCTGGCGGCAGCGGTGGATCCCTTGCCGATTCTGCCGGTGGCGGTGTGGGCGCAGGAAGAATGGCGGGGAGTAGATATTCCTATGGCTTTTTTCCGCTGGTTTGACCCCACTGAACCCCGATTTCAACAGGAAGGGGGACATCCGGTGGTGTTGTATCGGCGGGTGGTGCTCAGGGTGGGATCCCCCCTTTGGGTGGGCAGGAAGCAGCGCCAGGGATCCCGACGCGAGCGAATGCAGGTCATTCAAGAGCTAACTGCAGCGGCCCGAGAACAGGTGCGATTGGGATTGGCAGAGAGATGAGAAAGTTGAGTGGCGAGCCGGTAGCATCTGCCTCTAGCTTGGTCAGCCCGGCAACGGGAGCGGTCGGTCAGGAGCGGCCCCTGCTGCTGTATTTGCCCGGTATGGATGGCACAGGTACGTTGTTTTACCGGCAGGCGCAGGCTTTGCGGCGGGAGTTTCGCATTCGCCCCCTGAGTTTGAACCACCCGGAAGCGGGGGATAGCTGGGAAACCCTGGCCGATTGGGTGGGATCCCAGCTAGAAGCGGGGGCGTACTTGTGTGGAGAATCCTTTGGGGCCTGCCTGGCCTTGTTGGTGGCTGCCCAATGGCCGGAACGGTGCCGCGGCCTCATTTTGGTCAATCCGGCCTCGTCGCTGCGACGCAGGCCCTGGTGGTGGGCAGGACATGTTCTCTTGCCCTTTTTGCCGCCGGCGCTCTATCACCAGTTGTCGGAGCGAGGGTTGGGGGCTTTGGCGGAGCTCAGCCAAATGGAGCCGCCGGATCGGGAGCGGCTGCGCCAGGCGGTTCACAGTGTTGAGCCCACAGTGGCTGCCCAGCGCTTGGCTTTGCTGGGATCCTTTGCTGTGGAGAAGCTGCCCCTGGAGTCGATGACCCTGCCAACTTTGCTGGTGGCGGGGGGACGGGATCGCCTGTTGCCCTCGGTGCAGGAGGTGGGCTGGCTGGCGGAACGGCTGCCCCAGGCGCAGGTAGAAATCTCGCCCCAGAGCGGCCACGCTTGCCTGCTGGAGCGGCGGATGAACCTGCGGCGTTACCTGCTCAAGCCGGATGGCCTTTTTGCCCCTCTGCTGCTCAATTCTGCTTCGGCCCATTGAGCATGGACAGGGATCCCCACAGATCTTCTATCCGCTCTGGGCCGGAGCTCTCCTTCCCCTCTCGATCCAGCCAAAGGGCCCTCAAGCCTGCTGCTTTTGCCCCCTGGTAGTCTTCGCGGTGGCTGTCGCCGATGTGGCCAGCAGCTTCGGGGGGGATCCCTTGGGCGGCCAGGGCGGCCCGGAAGATCAGGGGATGGGGCTTGGCATAGCCCACTTGGGTGGAGAGGGTGAGGGTGGAAAAGTAGGGATCCAACTGCAACTGCTGTAGCACTCTGGGCAAGCGGCTGTCGAAGTTGGAGATCACCCCCAACCGGATCCCTTCCTGCTGCAGGGCCCGCAAAGCCGGCAGCGTCTCGGGATACAGCTCCCAGGGATCCGCCCCGGCAAAGTGCTCAAACAGTTGGGTGAAGAAGTCCTCAAACCGGTGCTCTCCGAAGGCAGCCAGGGATCCCACCCGGGCAAAAGTCTCCCGCACCACCTGGCGCCACCAGGTCCGCTCCCACTCCCGCAAAGGGGATCCCGTCAATCCTGGGCAGGCCGGGGCTGGAGCCTGGGCAAAAACTTGGCCAAAAGCGCGATCCAAGGCCTGGGGATCCACCCTCACCCCGTACTCCGCTGCCACCTGGCTGTAAACCTGGCCCACACTGCCCCGCACCCGAAACAAAGTGCCCACAGCGTCGAAAAAGAGCACCCTCAGCCTCACGACTGCCCCTCGTAGCGGGCGTAGGCATCGACAATCCGCTGCACCAGAGGGTGGCGCACCACATCCCGCTGGTCGAAGTAGCAAAAGGCAACCCCCTCTACCCCTGTCAGAATACGCTCTGCCGCTGCCAGGCCGGACATGCGATGTTTGCCCAGATCCGTTTGGGTGAGATCCCCGGTAACCACCATACGCGACCGGAATCCCAGCCGCGTGAGGGCCATCTTCATCTGCTCGGGGGTGGTGTTCTGGGCTTCGTCCAAAATGATGAAGGCATTGCTCAAAGTACGGCCTCGCATATAGGCCAGCGGCGCCACCTCGATCACCCCCTGCTCCATCAACTGCGGCAGCTTGGCCGGGTCGATAAACTCGAACAGGGCATCGTAAAGGGGCCGCAGATAGGGATCCACCTTTTCCACCAGATCCCCCGGCAAAAACCCCAGTTTTTCTCCCGCCTCCACAGCCGGGCGAGTCAAGATCAAACGCTCGTACTCCCGGTTTTGTAGGGCCGTAATGGCCACAACGGCAGCCAGATAGGTTTTTCCTGTGCCCGCCGGTCCAATGCCAAAGCAGAGGTCGTGGGTGCGAATGGCTCGCACGTACTCCTGTTGGCGGGGCGTTTTCGGTCGGATAAGCTCCCCTTTGCGGGTGCGGGCCAAAATCCCTGCTTGTGCTTGCTGGTAGGCGGCAGCCTCTTGTCCGGAGAGGGCGCGAAAAGCTTGCTCTGCATCGATCACAGTGACGGGGTGCCCAGTTTGCCAAAGCGGCTTCAGCAATTCTAGCCATTGCCGCACCTGCTGCCGCTGTTGAGGAGTGCCTTTCAGATACAGGTCTTGTCCGCGCAGCGTTACAGAGGCACCGCTGGAGCGACTGATCCACCTCAGGTTGGCCTCCTGAGTGCCCGCCAAAGACATGGCCTGTTGAGGATTGGACAGAGAGATGACTTCGAAATCAGAAGAGAGGGAAGTAGGGTTGTCGTGCATGCCGTGGGCGCCGGGCACCCTGGGAGACCTGTAGGGGTGATCTTACCAAAAACGCTTGTCAGGGCGCTCTGGGCTGTGGAAAGCCGCTGCAGAGCCCAGGGGTCAAGCGCAAGAGCATGACTCTAGTCAATAATAAGCTC
>NZ_JANSIO010000436.1:0-799 GCF_047462195.1 Synechococcus sp. R3-13
TTTGGAATCGGCAATCGGGCCGAGGGAAAAGCTTTGATTCTTCCACCGGATTTTCCTTGCCTTCAGGCAGCGACCGCTCCCCTGATTTGGCCTGGATCCCGATTGAAAAGTGGGAAGCTTTGGATCCGGAAACCCGCCAAGGATTTTTGCCCTTGTGCCCCGATTTTGTGGTGGAGATCCTCTCGCCCACCGACTCTTGGATTCAAACTCAGGCCAAGATGCAAGAATACATGGACAACGGCTGTCGGCTGGGGTGGCTGCTGGATCCCAAGGCCAAGCGGGTGATGATCTACCGACAAGGGCAAGCGCCGCAATTGGTCGAAGATCCGGAAACCCTATCAGGAGAGGACGTGCTGCCGGGCTTCACCTTGCCCATCCGCAAGATCTGGTCGGCTTGATATGAGTAGCTTTCACGGATTTACGATCCCTGATACAGCTTTTTTCCACACCCTTAACCCAGCCAACTCTGATGGATCTCTTGCATGACAGGGATCCCACGCAATTGCAGAACTCTCCCAACCTTGGAAACAGCTGCAGTAAAAATGTTGAGCGATAGGCCAAAAACAGGCGGAGTCACACTACCATGGCTGCTCTGACTCTGAATCTATCTCCCCTGATAACCCTCAGCCGAGCAGATTTTATCCGGCTTTGTGCCGCCAATCCTGAGCTGAAGCTGGAGCGTACTGCCCAAGGAGAATTGGTCATCATGTCTCCAACCGGTGGGGAAACGGGCAATCTTAACTTTGAAATTGCCGGGGAAGTTTATGTTTGGAATCGGCAATCGGGCCGAGGGAAAAGC
>NZ_JANSIO010000437.1:0-2610 GCF_047462195.1 Synechococcus sp. R3-13
GAAGGGGGGGCCGAGAACCCTGGGGCGACCTGGGTAATGGAGAAGCGGATTCTCGGCAAGCCGGCTGATCCCCTGCGGTCGGCTGCCCAGCTCGAGCCGGGCATGTGGGTACGGCTGTTGTATCCTCCTTCTGTTAAGGGGAGGCTGGGGATCGTCCTCACCCGTGAAAACCGCGACCGCTGGCTGGTGACTCTGGCCGGTGAGGGAGAAGAGGTGGTCCTGTCCCTGGCGGCACGGGAACTGGTACCCCTTGGCTGAGGTTGTCAAGGATATCTTGGCGAGGGCTGGTTCTGTTATCCTGCTCTCAATGCGGTTTTTCAGGTCGCTGCTCTATGGTTGCTGCTCTGGCCTTCAACCCTTCCTCGGATCCCCCTCGATCGCTTCTGCCCGAGGAGATCACCTGGCTGGGCAGCCTCACCTACAATGAACAGGGCCTGATCCCGGCCATTGTGCAGGACTACCTGGACGGAACAGTGCTGATGATGGCCTGGATGAACCGGGAATCGCTGCAAAAAACCCTGGAAACAGGCCGCACCTGGTTTTGGAGCCGCTCGCGGCAGGCGTTGTGGCCCAAGGGGGAAACTTCCGGTCATGTGCAGTGGGTCAAGCAAATCCGCTACGACTGCGACGGCGATGCCCTGGTCATCCTGGTGGAGCAGGTGGGAGATGCGGCTTGCCACACGGGGGCGCGCAGTTGCTTCTTCCGCCCACTGCCAGGGGATCAAAGGGATCCCATCCCGGCAGCCGATACCCTGTCGCAGGTGTTTGCCGTGGTCAAGGCCCGCCAGGCGGATCCCCGTCCCGATTCCTACACCAGCAGCTTGCTAGCCAAGGGGGAAAATGCCATTTTGAAGAAACTTGGCGAGGAGACGGCTGAGGTGGTGATGGCGGCTAAGGATCAAGACCGCGTGGCTTTGGCCCGTGAGATGGCCGACCTCTGGTACCACTGCCTCGTGGCCCTTGCTCACTATCAGGTAGATGTTAGGGATGTCTATCGCCAGCTCCAAGCCCGCCGTTCCGCCAAGTGAAAGGGCCATGTCCCCCGAAGGCGGTGCTCCCGCAGATCCCTCTCCGTCCTCTTGGGATCCCTCCCTGGACAAAGCCCACCTGGATTTACAAGCCGCGCGCTGTGGCCAAGTGGATCTGGAAACCGATCGGGAGACCTTGGCCCGTTACCTGAGAGGCCATGCCCAGTGGATCCAGCGGTGCTTCAGGCCATTGCAGGTGGAAGCTTTGTCTGCCGAGACTTACAGGTTGCAGTTTTTCCGCATGGGCGGGCTGGGGTTTGAGCTGGAGCCCAGTTTTGGGGTCAAGATCTGGCCGGATAAAGATTACCGGTTTTGTCTGACCTCGATTGAGTTGCCCGGCGATGAAGGAATGCCTTACCGGGTCAGCTGCCAAGCCGATTTCCAGCTGGAGGAGCTGCAGGGATCCCTGAAAGACCTGCCCACCACCCGTGTTCACTGGGCTCTTCATCTGGAGATTGGGCTGGCTTTGCCCAGGTTTTTGCAGGTTCTGCCCCGCAAGTTGGTTTATCGGGTGGCCCATCAAGTGGTGCAGCAGGTAACCCGGGGTATGAGTGACCGCCTCACCCACAATGTGTGCAGCGATTTCTATCGCTCTATTGGGTGTCCCGATCACCCCTATCGCTTAATTGCAGTGGAAGACAAAGCGTGATATCTTAGGTGCCAAGTAAGTTGCCGGTCAGCTTTCGAGTAGTGCTCCGGCAACCGGCGATGGAGTTCGCCGCAAGCGCCTCACTTGGAATTTTTCTATAGAGGAAGAGGGTTCTAACCTCAAAAGCTGAGGCTGATGACTCCTACACTTCTGGGCAAGTCCAGGGGGTAGGAGTCTTTGGCTTTGTTTGAGGCCCCACCCTGCGGACGCGATGGTGCTCCCACTCCTGACGCGGATGGCTTTTTCTCCCTGGGCTGCCCTTCAACACCCTGACGACAAGGAGATGAGGATCTGGTGATGCTGGGCAGTTGGCTGTGGATCCTGGTCATGGGCTTTTTTGTCGGCCAAATCGTGGGTCGGTTGGGGATGCCCCCCCTGCTGGGGATGATCCTCGTGGGGATCTTGCTGGGAGATGTCCTATCCCCGGAGGTGCTGGCAGCGGCGGGGGATCTGCGGGTGGTGGCGGTGATGATCATTTTGATGAAGGCGGGCCTGGGGCTGGATCGGGAGAAGCTGGTCCAGCAAGGGTCTGTAGCCCTGCGGCTGGGTTTTTTGCCGGCCGCCTGTGAGGCGGTGGCAGTGGCCCTGTTGAGCACTGGGATCCTGGGGTTAGACTGGCCTACCGGTTTGCTGCTGGGCTGTGTGATCGGGGCAGAGTCGCCGGCTGTGATCGTGCCGGGGATGTTGCGCCTCAAGAGTTTGGGCTGGGGAGTAACCAAAGGGATCCCGGATGCCATTTTGACCGGCAGTGCCCTTTCCGATGTGCTGCTGCTCTTAGGGTTTAGCCTGTTGCTCAGCTTTTTGGGCCAGGGCTCTGCAGAGAGCGTTCGCCTGCTGGGGCTGGAGCTATCGCCGCTGCAGTGGCTGCCGTTCCAAGTGGGGATGGAGATCCTGCTGGGCATAGCCATAGGCTACCTGGGGGCGCGGGTTCTG
>NZ_JANSIO010000438.1:0-13228 GCF_047462195.1 Synechococcus sp. R3-13
ACCGCTTAGCGGTCGGAGCCGGGTAGTTTACGCCGTCCTCTGGGATGAGGTGAAAGACAAGCTGAAGATGAGTGGGCTCTCCCTTTCGGGGGGACAGCAGCAGCGTCTTTGCATTGCCCGCACCTTGGCCATCCAGCCGGAGGTTATCCTGATGGATGAGCCTTGTGCCTCGTTGGATCCCATCTCCACGTTGCGCATTGAGGAGTTGCTCAAGGAACTGGGCCGTCGCTACACGATCATTATCGTTACCCACAACATGCAGCAGGCAGCGCGGGTCTCGGACTTCACCGCTTTCTTCAATACGGAGATCGATGACGAAGGGATCCGCTACGGACGGATGGTGGAGTTTAACCGTACCGAGAAAATCTTCAACGCTCCCGCCCACTGGGAAACGGAAGAGTACGTGAGCGGACGGTTTGGCTAATCTGCTGTTGGCGCTCCCTCAATTCTGGTCAGGTGGGATCCCGCTCGCCTATTCTAATGGGCGGGAAGATCTATGCAAGGTGAGGCACCGGCGAGATGGCCAAGCGGGTGCGTCTGGATAGCTGGTTGGTGGAGCGCGGATATTTTTCCTCACGCCAGCAAGCGCAACGCTCCATTTTGGCAGGAGAAGTCTTTCTAAATGGGGTGCGGGCGGAAAAGCCTGGAACCTGGGTGAGCGGGGATCCAGCGGTGCAAGTCCAGTCTGGGCCTGCTTTTGTCTCACGGGGGGGAGAAAAGCTACAGGGGGCGCTGCAAACTTTTCCTGTTCAGGTGCAGGGTCGTATTTGTTTGGATGCGGGCATTTCCACAGGAGGTTTTACAGACTGCTTGTTGAAACGGGGAGCCCAGCGGGTCTACGGAGTGGATGTGGGCTATGGGCAACTGGCCTGGTCTCTGCGAACCGACCCACGGGTCATCCTCAAGGAACGAACCAATCTGCGCTACCTGCAGCCTGTCGATCTCTACGGAACGGAGGTGCCTACTCCAAGCTGGCCAGATCTGGCAGTGGTGGATCTCTCTTTTATTTCCCTAACCAAGGTGTTGAATCCTCTCTGGAACCTGTTGCGCCCGCCGCGGGAAGCTTTGTTGCTGGTGAAGCCCCAGTTTGAGGCGGGCCGAGACCAGGTGGGTAAAAAGGGGGTGGTACGGGATCCGGTTGTCCATGCCCGCGTGCTGGAGACGGTGATGCGCTCGGCCGTGGCCCAGGGCTGGCAGGTGCAAGGCTACACGTGGTCGCCCATCACTGGCCCTGCCGGCAATATCGAGTATTGGCTCTGGCTGGCTGAAGGAGAAGGGATCCCTCTCCCCAGCGGCAGTGCGCTACAACAGATGAGCGAGCAGGCGAGAGCGACTTTACATGCATAGATCGTCGATTTTGTCAATAAGCTAATGTGCTGGATTGAGGGAGATGAGCCAAAAAATTGAAGAATTATTTCAGGAAGGGATTCGGCGCTATGAATCCGGGGAAGCAGCCAAGACGTTAATTCCCTCTTTTGAGTCAATCTGTAAGGGATCCCCAAAGGCGGCGGCGGCTTGGACGTGCTTGTCCTGGCTTTATCTTCTGGAGGGGCAGGCGGAAAAAGCTCTGAAGGCCGCTCAAACTGCTGTAAAGTTGGATCCGGTGGATGCTCAGCCCCGTGTGAATCTGACCCTGGCCATGCTGGAGCTGAAAAAAACGGGGGTACGTCAGCAGGTGGAGACCATCAAGCAAATCTTGGCACGGGATCCCGAGCAGATTGAGGGCGTCAAATCCAACCTGAAGGAGGGAGGGAACCGCCGTCCCGCTTGGCCCCACTTGAGCAAGATTTACAACTGGCTTTTTGAAGAAGATTAAGTGACCCTATTCCTGGTTTTGCAACAAGATTTTAGGAAAATCTAGGGCTCGTTATTTTAATCTACAACTCTTAGCGATGTCCTCATGGGGTCGGTGCTAGACTTCAGGTGCTAGACTTCATTGTACCCAATCGCAAGATGAAATCCATTTATCCATAGGGGCTAGCTCTCATCGCCTTCCCTTCGCCGGACTCAATTGATGAGATTGGGCTCTGGGTTGGTGCGAGATGCTTGGCCCGGTGGTGGCTGTACTTTTTACGCTGCACTTCATTGTATTGCGGTGCGGGCTGTATTGCCGCTGCTTCCATAGCCGCTGAGATCGAGTCCTATTTTCGAACCTTACTCTTTTGACCCCTTTGACCGCAAATGGGAGGAACTTTAAGATGAACCGTCAGATTGTTTGGGTTAAGAGCGATACCCGAAACCACCAAGGCCACTTCATCCCCCAGTCTGAGTATACTTTGGTCGAGGCTGACCAAAATGGCTGGGCGTTGATCTGTGCTGACAATGCCCGCTGCTATTATGTGGATCCCGAACAACTCCGGTTTGAAGCGGGATGAGGGCTGTTGCCACCTATTCAGGGCTTTTTGACCTCAGGGTGTAGGAGAGCCGGATTCCCGTCATGCATTCTCCCCATGCCTTTGGCGTGGGGTTTTTTATGGGATAAGGCAGAGGCCGGCAGCGGACTTGGTAGCGTTGGATGCACTTGTAACCCCGTCCATATGCTTGAATGAGGCCACTTTAGAGGGGTGGGCTTGGCCGGCAATCCTCACCCCATCCGCATACCCAAAAGGGGGTTTATCCATGTTGAACATTGGGCGGCAGTGGCCACGTTGGCTAAAGATATTGGTTATCACAGTTGTATTTGGCGTCGGTATTGTAGCTCTGACCATCGCCAGTTCGCCGGGATCCCCCAAGGCCTCTCACCCGCTGGATCCCCTGACTGCCGAGGAAATTAAAATGACGGCCAGCGTTATCCGCAAGGCCGAGAACTTGGCCGAGGATGCCACCTTTGTGCTGATCGATCTGCGGGAGCCCGACAAAGCCGAGGTGCTCAGCTTTCAGCCGGGGGATCCCTTTCGCCGAGAAGCTTTTGCCATCGTTTACGAACCGAAGGCCAACCGCACCCACGAAGCCATTGTCGACCTGATGGAAAACAAGCTGGTTAGCTGGACGGAAGTGACCGGTGTGCAACCGGCGATGGTGAGCAGCGAGTTTGGGTTGGCCGCAGAAGTGGTGAAGGCGGATCCCGGCTGGCAAGAGGCAATGCGCAAGCGGGGGATCACCGATTTCGACCGCGTGGCTGTGGATTGTTGGGCGCCGGGCAACTTGAGCGAAGAGGAAAAAGCCTCCGGAAATCGCTTCTGTCGCGGCATTTCCTACTACAAAGGCGACAACTGGAACTACTACGGTGCCCCCATTGAAGGGGTTTTGGCCACTGTGAACCTGAACACGGGAAAAGTCTCAAAGCTGATCGACGATGACACCCTTGTGGCCTTCTCCAAAGAGAGCTTTGACTACGACCTCGCTTCTCTGGGCAGCGTTCGCCCCGCCCCCAAACCTCTAAAAATTACCCACCCCGGGGGCGCCAGCTACGACATCAAGGGTAACGAGATCACCTGGCAAGGCTGGAAGTTCCGCTACCTGATGCACCCGCGCGAGGGATTGGTGCTCTACACTGCTCGCTACCAAGAGGGAGAAGAAGAACGGCCTGTGTTCTACCGGGTGAGCCTCTCGGAGATGGTGGTGCCCTACGGGGATCCCGATGAAACCTGGTATTTCCGCAACGCCTTTGATGTGGGGGAATACAACTTTGGCTTGCTCGCCAACACCATGGAGCTGGGCAAGGAGGTACCGGAGAACGGCCTGTTGCTGGATGCCGTCTTTGCCGACAACGATGGGGAGCCCTACGTGATGCCGGGGGTGATTGGCCTCTACGAGCGGGATAACGGCATGCTCTGGAAGCACTACGAGTACAACACAAAGCGCAACGATGTGCGCCGCAGCCGTGAGTTGGTCATGACCATGACCGCCGCCATCGGCAATTACGACTACGGCATTAGCTGGGTGTTTCACCAGGATGGCACCTTTGAAGTGCAGGCAGATCTGACCGGAATCGTCTTGGCCAAGGGTACAGATGCTGTGACGACTGCTGACGCGGATCCCTTTGCCCCCCTGATGGCACCCAATGTGGGCGGTACCAACCACCAGCACTACTTCAGCTTCCGGCTGGATATGGATGTGGATGGCACCGACAATGCCGTTATGGAGATGAACCTCAAGCCCCTGCCCCAAAGCCCCGACAACCCGGCAGGCAACGCCTTCATCATGGAGGAGAAGCATTTGCTCAGCGAAAAAGAGGCCGTACGGGACTTGAACATGGCCAGCAGCCGTAAGTGGGTCATCGTCTCCAGCAGCAAGACCAACGCCCTCGGCGCTCCTACCGGCTACGCCCTCATGCCCGGCCCCAATGCCATGTTCCTGCCGGTCGAGGGATCCAACGTGCGGGAGCGGGCCGGATTTGCCACCCACCACTTCTGGGCTACCCACTACCAGCCCGGCGAACTGTATGCTGCTGGCCCTTATCCCAACCAAAGCGGGCCTGGAGAAGGATTGCCGAAGTGGGTGAGCGACGACCAACCTCTAGAAGGGGAGGATCTGGTGGTTTGGTATTCCTTGGGCGTTTCCCATGTGCCGCGCCCAGAGGATTGGCCCGTCATGCCTGTACACAGAACGGGCTTTAGGCTGGTACCTTGGGGCTTCTTCGACCGCAACCCGACAATCAATCTAGCGGAGCCGGCCTGATACTCGACTGGAATCTGGTTCAAGTTCAACTTTCAATACAACTTTCAATACAGAGGGTCTGGTCTGTCCCAGGCCCTTTTTGACTGCCACTTAGGGAGATTCCCAGGGTTAACCCCGCTCTCGCATGGCTTCGGCCAGCAGCCGGGCCACTTCTGGTCGAGAAAACTCCGGCGGGGGCACTTCACCGCGGCGCAGCATTTCCCGCACCTTGGTACCTGAGAGGTGAATGCGCTGGTGAGGCTGGCTGGGGCTGGTCTTGGCCGTGGCCATGGTGCCGGTGACGGTGCAATAGAAAGCATGTTCAAACTTCAAGGGAATGATGCCCAGCTCCCCCGGCTGGAACTCATCGAAAATGTGTTGGGCATCGTAGGTACCGTAGTAGTTCCCCACCCCGGCGTGATCCCGCCCCACAATGAAATGGGTACAGCCATAGTTTTTGCGAATGAGAGCATGGAAAATAGCCTCGCGGGGGCCGGCGTAGCGCATCGACGCAGGGTTGATGGCCAAGATCACCCGCTCCTTGGGGTAGTACTTTTCGATCAACACCTCGTAGCAGCGCATACGCACATCGGCGGGAATGTCGTCGCTTTTGGTAGCCCCCACCAGCGGGTGCAAAAATAGCCCGTCCACAATCTCCAAGGCACATTTTTGGATGTATTCATGGGCGCGGTGGATGGGGTTGCGGGTTTGGAAGCCTACAATGGTTCTCCAGCCTCTTTCCCGAAACAGTTGCCGCGATTGGGCCGGGTCAATCTGGTAGGCCGGAAAAAGAGGGTGGGCATCCCGCTGCAGGAGGGTGACGGGGCCGGCCAAATAGACGGATCCCTGCTCGTAGAGCACCTTTACCCCTGGATGCTGCTCATCGGTGGTGCGATAAACTTGCCGGGCTTCGTATGTTTTATCGTAGGTGAACTTCTCGGTCAGCTCCAGTAAGCCCAGGATCTTGCCCTCGGCACTGGCCAAGGCAATCATTTGCCCCTCTTTCAGACCCGCTGCCACTTCTGAGGAGACCGGCAGGGTGACCGGCAGCGACCAAGCCAAGCCATTGGCCAGGTGCATTGTTTCCAGAACGGCCTGGTAATCTTCCCGCCCCATAAACCCCGTTAGCGGGCTGAAGCCCCCAATGGCGATCATCTCCAGATCCGATTGGGCCCGCTCGTCGAGATAGAGGATGGGGCAATGTTCGGCTTTGGAACGCAGCTCCTGCGCCTGCTCAGGCGGGGCAATGCAGTTGATCAGGGTGCCCCCGTGGGGCGGAATGGCATCACCAGCAGGGAGAGTCGATGGAGATTGGCTCATGAGAAGGGCACTGAGAACAAAGGTTATCCAATCCAATATCCAACTATCGAATCCCGGATCTCCAGGAAGCAGGGAAAAAAGCACAGGTCGGGCTGAAAACAGGAGGGAGCAGAACAGGTGGAGACCCCATCCAAATCACGCCCTTAGGGATCCCCTCCATCCCGGTTAATCCAACAAATAGGGGGGCATGCTTTCATCGGTGGCTGATACATTGTCGAAGATGGGCCGATTCATGATCTTCTTTTGCGCGTGCAGAGGCGAGGATTGGGGTTTGGGCTGAATGATGGGGGCTTGCTCTTTGGGTTTCCGTAACTCCTGGATGGTTTTGGCCCGCTCGTCCGCGACCGCTTGCAACTGCGCCAGCGCCTTTTGCAATTCGTCCCGATGGGCAGTAACCTGCTGCAATTGAGCTTGCAGGGTAGAGACTTTGTTTTGGTAGTCTTGCAAGAGTTGTTGAGCTTCGGCCAGTTGGCTTTTGAGGGCTGCAATTTCCGGCAATTCTGGGGTTGGTTCTGGGGGAGACTGAGAAGACATCGTTGTCGGCTCCTCGCCTGTGGGAGTAGACTCTGCGGAGGTGGGCTCTGAACTGGTTTTAGCACCGGCCTTGCGCCGAATTCCGCCGGAGCGGCGGGAAGTTTCCCCCGACGAAGGAAAGAGGCTACGGTCAGATCCGGTCACAAGAGCACCTCGCGTTCAACCAACTGTAGCAGCCGCTGACACACCGCCGATCCAGGCCGATAGTCCATCACCGTCAAGCCGTAGTCAAAGGCGATGCGCAAATCGCTGCTATCTGGAATAGTAACGGGTGAAAGCACATCCGCAAAAATCTGTTGCGCTTGCACATACAATTGCCCGGTATGGGATCCCGACCAAATGCCCCCCGGCAGATAGCGGTCATCCAGCATTGTCAAAATGGCGCGGGCTTGGCTTAGCTGGCCTTTCAGGGCCTCAATGTAGCGCAAGGTTACTTCCGTGCAGGAGAAATCGGCGCGGTTGAGCCGCGTCGGGATCAACACCCGCTGGGCCACCCGCAGGGCATTGGCGGTGAGGGCATTCAGTTCTCCCGGCGTATCGAGAAAGATGAAGTCGTAGTCCTGCAGCAAGGGATCCAGTTGGCGCTGCAACAGATCCTGACCCGTCTCTCCGGCAGCAGCCAGTTGGGCCGCCACTTCCGCCATGGTGCTGTGGGAGGGCGCCACATCCACTCCCTTGTCCGTGCAGTAGATCACCTCTTCCAGAGGACGTTGGTGCTGCGGGTGTAAGCTGGCCCAAACCGTTTCCGGTGCCGGCAAGGATCCGGCCTCTTCCAAGTAGAGACTGCTGGCAGTGGCCTGGGACGTGAGATCGATGAGCAGAACTCGGTATCCCCGCTGGGCCGTCAACTGAGCCGCGTGGACGCAGAGGGTGGACTTGCCAGTGCCCCCTTTGTTGTTGGTAAAGGCCAGGATACGCGCCATCAGCTCTCCCTGCATTCTGTCTTGCCAACTTGTTCCCCTTTCCGAGCAGCCCGGCCAGATCCGACAGGACAGTCGTTGAGGTGGCCCCGCAGCAGTCTATGCTATTGGGTGTAGCCTGGTGGAGGACAACCATGCGCGATGTACTGGCGATCATCTTGGGAGGTGGGCGTGGCACCCGACTTTATCCCCTGACCAAGCGCCGCGCTAAACCTGCTGTGCCCCTGGCCGGCAAATACCGCCTCATCGACATCCCGGTCAGCAACTGCATCAACTCCGACATCGAAAAAATCTACGTCCTCACCCAGTTCAACTCGGCCTCTCTGAACCGCCACATCGTCAACACCTACCGCTTGTCTCCCTTTACAGGCGGCTTTGTGGACGTTTTGGCGGCCCAACAAACCCCTGACAATCCCGATTGGTTCCAAGGCACCGCCGATGCCGTTCGCCAATACCTCTGGCTGATGGACTCCTGGAAGCCGCGGGACTTCCTCATCCTGTCTGGGGATCACCTCTACCGCATGGACTACCGCCCCTTCATCCACCATCACCGGCAGGTGGGAGCCGATGTGACCCTGGCGGTGCTCCCCTGTGAAGAAAAAGTGGCCTCGGGTTTTGGCTTGCTCAAGCTCGGCGAAAACGGTCGCATTGTGGATTTCAAGGAAAAGCCGAAAGGAGATCTGCTGAAAGCCTGTCAGGTGGACACCCAAGCCCTCGGCCTCAGCCCGGAAGAGGCCAAAGCCAAACCCTACATTGCCTCTATGGGGATTTACGTGTTCAGGCGGGAAGCCCTCATCGAGATGCTCAAAGTCAAGGAGCACACCGACTTTGGCAAAGAGGTGCTGCCGGCAGCCATCGGCAAGTACCATCTGCAAGCCTACCTCTTCAAGGGTTACTGGGAAGACATCGGCACCATCGAGGCTTTTTACCGGGCCAACCTGGCACTGGTGCAGCAGCCCAACCCGCCCTTCAGCTTCTTCGACAGCGAAATGCCCATCTACACCCGCCCGCGCTTTTTGCCCCCCAACAAAATCCTCGACTCCCAGATTGTCAACTCCATGATCGCCGATGGTTGCATCATCAAAAACGCCCAAATTCGCAACTCCATCATCGGCATTCGCAGCCGCTTGGAGGCCAACACCATCATCGAAAACACCCTGGTGATGGGAGCCGATTACTACGAGTCGGTAGAAGAGCGGCAGGCCAGGCTAGAGGAAGGGATCCCACCGGTGGGCATCGGGGCCAACTCCCACATTGTCAACGCCATCGTGGATAAGAATGCCCGCATTGGGCGCAATGTCCGCATCCTCAACAAGGATCACGTCACCGAAGCGCAGCGGGAAGAGGAAGGGATCTGGATCAGCAACGGCATCGTCACCATCATCAAAGACTCGGTGATCCCGGACAACACCATCATTTGAGGGGGAAACAGGCCGGCCCTGGCCGAGAATGGGGCCGGGTGAGGCACAGAAACAGTGAGGCTTTTTCTGTTAAGATGGATACCGAGAGCTTTAAAACAAAAGACTGTGAGATCGCTGGAGTGTGTTTAGTAGAACTTCGCCCATTGCCGCTTTGGAAGTTTACGATCCGCAATTGATCTGCCGTTATTACCGCTGGCGCCTGCCCCAAGTGATTGGTCGGGCGCTGGCCATTCTCTGGCCTTTCTTGTGGTTTGTCCTCTGTTTGCGCTGGGATCAACTGTGGGGACACACTGATCGCAATGTGGGACGGCGCTCGGTGCAGTTGCGAAAGCTGCTCACCGACCTGGGGCCAACGTTCATCAAGGTGGGTCAGGCCCTCTCCACCCGCCCCGATCTGGTGCGCAAAGACTACCTAGAAGAACTCACCCAACTGCAAGATCAACTGCCGCCATTTCCTTCCGAGCAAGCATTTGCCCGCATCGAATCCGAGTTGGGCCGTCCGATTGCCGAGATCTTTGCCCAGATCTCTCCAGAGCCGGTGGCCGCTGCCAGCCTGGGGCAGGTCTACAAAGCGCAGTTGCACAGCGGCGAATGGGTGGCGGTGAAGGTGCAGCGACCCCATCTGCGAGAGCAGTTGAGCCTGGATCTGTACCTGATTCGCTGGGCCTCGACATGGCTGGGCCCCTGGCTGCCCTTAAACCTGGGCAGTACTTTGACGGCGGTGGTCGATGAGTTTGGCCGCAAGCTTTTTGAAGAGATCGACTACCTGCACGAAGGGCGAAACTGCGAGCGCTTCGCCGAATACTTCCGCGACGATCCGGATGTGTACGTGCCGCGCATCTTTTGGGCTTACAGCACCCGCCGGGTTCTGACCCTGGAGTGGATCGACGGCATCAAGCTGACGGATGTGGAGCGCATTCGAGCAGCCAACCTGGAGGTGAAACAATTGGTGCGTATCGGGGTGGTTGCTGCCCTCAAGCAATTGCTGGAATACGGCTTTTTCCACGCGGATCCCCATCCGGGCAACCTGTTCGCCCTGGCCGATGGTCGCTTGGCCTACATCGATTTCGGCATGATGGATCAGCTCACCGAGGAAATGAAGGAGTACTTGGTGGATGCTCTGGTTCACCTGGTGGATCGCGACTACAACGCCCTGATTGATGACTTTATTCATCTGGGCTTTTTGCAGCCGGATGTCGGCCGCCAAGAGCTGATCCCCGCCTTGGAAAAGGTGCTGGCAGACGTGCTGACCCAAGAGGTGGTCAACTTTAACTTCAAAACGGCCACAGATCAGTTCTCCGACTTGATGTACCGCTACCCCTTTCAGGTGCCCTCCCACTTTGCTCTGGTGATCCGCTCTTTGGTGACCCAAGAGGGAGTAGCCCTCAGCCTCTATCCCCAGTTCCGCATCGTCGGTGTGGCCTATCCCTATGTGGCCAAGCGCCTGCTGACGGATGAATCGCCGCGTATTCGCCAACGGCTGCTGCAAGTGTTGATCAAGGATGGTAAGTTCCGCTGGAACCGCCTGGAGAACCTGATTCAAATTGCCCGCAGCGATGGGGGATTGGATTGGTTACCCACCGCCCAAACGGGTTTGCGCTACCTGATGTCGGAAGAGGCCCGCGATCTGCGTCGCCAGTTGGTGCTTTCCCTCACAGAAGATGATCGCCTTCACTTTGAGGAGCTGCAGCGCCTGTGGCGGTTGCTCAGCCCTGAACTTTCCCCGGCCTACCTCTGGCAGGCGACGCTGAGATCCCTACCCTCGACCGGCGATCTGCAACACACGCTTGCCGAGTTGAGGGAGCAGGTGCAAGCCCATCTGGAACATCTCAGCCGCTGGCGGCTACCTCAACCTTGGTCGGATTTGCTGGCAGGAGTGGGACAGGAAAGGTAGAACGGAAGAAGATGACTCAAGTTTATTGTTATTGAGCTGGACAAAAGCGTGGCAGATCAGAAAGGTGACTTCATTGCGGGTGTAGTGACTGGCGCCCTGTTGGGAGGGATCATCGGCGGGGTCATTGGGTTTGTGCTTGCCCCTCGACTCAGAAAGGGATCTGCCGAAGGCCAACGCCAGGATCCGGATCGTCTCAACGGCACCTCGGTAGCCCCTGAACGACCGCGCCTCAGTGCTTCGGGTGAGTCGGCCATGTCCAGCGACTGGAAGAAGTGGGAAAATGAGGCAGAACGAATTGCCCAAGCCCGCCGCACTCTAGAGGCCAAGATTGCCGAGTTAAACGAGGCGATCCAGGCCACCCGGGCTCAGTTGCTTGTCAAGGAAGTGCCTGCCCCTGCTGCTGAGGAAAACTCTTGAGCTTGAGCGGGAAGAAGGAACCTCAGGGGTCTCCCGCCCATGTCAAACTAGAGGCGGCAATGGCTTTCTGCCTTGCATCTTTGGATGGGTTGCCATCGGATGTGAGGTTTGCCTCTGCTGACGGCGTTTGGTCTGTCTGACTGATCTGTGTTTTGTTCATTCCCTTCTCTGAACCGCTATGATGCTTAGCCACTTGTTGTCTCCTCTCGCCTGGATGGACGGCCTCTCTCTGGGGTTGGTCTACGGCACTGCCGGGTCGTTGCTGTTCCGCTCCCTTTACCAGTTCATCGTCATTTACAATGCTCTGCTGATCGTGCGGATCTTGCTGAGCTGGTTCCCGCAACTGAACTGGTCTAACCCCATCCTGTCGGTGCTCAGCCAACTCACCGATCCCTATCTCAACCTGTTCCGCGGCATCATTCCCCCCATTGGTGGCTTGGACTTTTCCCCCTGGTTGGCCTTCATTTTGCTCAGCTTTGCCATGCAGGTGGTGGGCCAGTTTGCCTAGCCGCTGTAGCACTGGATTCATCTGGATAGGCCGGGATCCCTTTACGATGGAGAGCTGCTTTTTTCGTTGCCCGCCATGCAGATCCCCGGCGTTGCCCACTACTGGCTGCTGAATGCTCAGGTTCCCCTGTCGGTACTGAAGGAGGCGGTGCCAGGAGCTGTTCCCAACCGCGATAACCTGGTGTTGCTGGATCTGGAAATTGAAGGGGGGCAGATCCGCCAAATCCAGGCGGCAACAGGGATCCCGCCCCAGGGGATCCCCGGCGTGGATCTAAGGCGGGGCCAAGTGTGGCCGTGTTTTGTGGACATCCATACCCACCTGGACAAGGGACATGTGTGGCCGCGCACCCCCAATCCCGATGGTACCTTTGCCGGGGCGAGGCAGGCCGGCCAGGAAGATTGGGTGAAGATGAAGCAAGCCTATGACGGGGATCCGGAGCAGTTTCGGGAGGATCTCTACCGTCGCTTCAGCTTTGGTTTGCGCTGCAGCTATGCCCATGGATCCCAGGCAGTGCGCACCCATCTGGTCTGTGAGAATCCTCAGGTTATGGGGGCCAACTGGGAGGTGTTTGTCCAGTTGCGCCGAGAGTGGGCGGGCAAGCTGGAACTCCAGGCGGTCACGCTTCTGAGCTTGGATACCTTTCTCACCCCTGCAGGGGAAAAGCTGGCGGACAAGGTGGCGGAAGTGGGCGGGATCCTGGGTGGGGTGGCGGCGATGGGGCCGGAACTGGATCGGCAATTGGATCGGGTGTTTGCCCTGGCCAAGGAGCGGGGCTTGGCTCTGGACTTTCATACGGATGAGACGGATGATCCGGGATCCCTCACGTTGAGACACGTAGCAGCGGCGGCCTTGCGCAACGATTTTCCCCATCAGGTGGTGTGTGGCCATTGCTGTAGCCTGGCCGTGCAACCGCCGGAGGTGGCCCACAAGACTATGGCCTTGGTCAGAGAGGCGGGAATTGCCGTGGTCAGCCTGCCCATGTGTAACCTATATTTGCAAGCCCGTAACCCCGGCCATACCCCCCGCTGGCGGGGAGTGACGCTGTTGCATGAGCTGAAGGCTTTGGGCGTGCCGGTGATGATAGCCAGCGATAATTGCCGGGATCCCTTTTATGGCTTTGGGGATCACGATGGCTTGGAGGTGTTCCGGGAGGCCACCCGCATTTTGCACCTGGATACCCCCTATGGGGATTGGCCACAGGCGATTACCACCACCCCTGCCCGCATCATGGGCTTGACCGAGCGAGGGCAAATTGGGGTGGGGCTGCCGGCAGATCTGGTGCTGTTCAAGGGACGTGGCTTTGACGAGCTGCTCTCGCGACCCCAACATGACCGGGTGGTGTTGCGTCAGGGGCAGGCCATCGACACCACTTTGCCGGACTACAGCGAGCTGGACGACCTAATGGAGAGGGTGGGAGCAGCGGTTAGTTCTGGCTCCAAGCAGTAGAGCAGGGTTACTTGAATTGCAGCGAAGCAGCTTGGGGATCCCTGGCGTTTCTCCCCAGAGTGGGAAAAATGAAATTTGGAGTCATGGGGTGGGTCGGTTATCCCCAGATTAGGGTGAGATCCACCACAAAGCCAGGAAGAACGGGATCCCCAGACAAGCTGGTAGGTCG
>NZ_JANSIO010000439.1:0-784 GCF_047462195.1 Synechococcus sp. R3-13
GTCGTAGGCAAAGCTGCCCACCTCGTCCCCGTCGATGGCCATGCCAAACAGGGATCCCCCCGCCTCGACACTGTGGTAGTTGGCCCGGATGCCGGTGGAAGAGGCGATGGCCAGGGTCTCTTCCTCCACGCTGAGGGAGCCGCTGTCGATGGTGATGCGAGGGTCTTTGGAGCGCACCCACTCCAGCAATTGGGATCCCAACTGGGTCAGCTCGGCGGCATCCAGTTCCAGCAGGCCTGGGTCAAGGGCAAAGGGCACCTGGGGCAAAGGTTGGGGCTCCGGCAGCCCGTTCAGGGGATCCGCCGGCGAAGCCTTGGCCATGGTCACAGCCTCAGCAGCCGTCTCGGCCAGCTCTTCCGGGCGGTTGGAGGTGGCAAAGCCCAGCCTGCCGTCGCAGAAAACCCGAATGCCGAACAGGGTCTCGCTGCTGCTGCGGGCCAGGTTCAGGTCGTTTTTTTCAAACGTGACTTCCGTTTCCCGGCCTGAGTTGGCAAACACTTCTGCCTGGTCGGCTCCAGCAGCCAATGCCTTGTGTACACCCTGTTCACAAAGATCCAGCAGGTTTTCCGGGGAAATGATGGAGCTGGGCATAGAAAGCGGGATAGCAAGAGGACAGTCCTATTATCGGCTATGGCTCAGGGATGCCTTTCCCAGCCCCCTGCGGCCCATGGGATCCCAGCACCAACCCCTTCGTCCAACAACGTCACTCTGGTGCGCACCTTCCGGCCCGCTCCCCCTGGGCAACAATCAGCAGAGAGCATGACTCTAGTCAATAATAAGCTCA
>NZ_JANSIO010000440.1:0-962 GCF_047462195.1 Synechococcus sp. R3-13
ACGGAGTCCTTTCGCGTTAGCGGGACGGAGTCTCGTTGGGATCCTGGTGGCAACAAGATATCAAGATTTAAGACTGCGATGATGGCTTCCCGCAAGAATCAACTGGCTATTGACAACGACGAGCTGATGCGTCGGGTAGAGGCTCTGATCAACGCTTCCAAAAATCGCTATCGCATCACGGTACAGGTGGCCAACCGCGCCAAGCGCCGCCGCTACGACGATCCGGACGACATAGAAGATGGCTGGATGAAGCCGATTCGCCGCGCTGTCATCGAAATGTCGGATGAACTGACTGAGCCGGAAATCATCGGCGATGAGTAGTCACTAGACTTGCGGCCCGCTGGCGGGATCGCCCTGTTGAAATTGCTAGCCGGCTGAGCGGCTAAGGGTAGAAGCTTTCGGCAGCCGCCTATTTTGTCAATTTGTCAAGTCGTTTGCAACGGGATCCCTTTCCCGCAGGCGAGCCTCGAGCCGCGATTCCATCAGGTGCAGCAAGCGGTGGGTCTCCTCTGGGCTGAGACCCTGGATGCGCATCTCCAAGGGGCTGTGGAACCAGAGGGTCTGCTGTGGGAAAGGAATCTGGATCCCTGCTTGATCGAAGGCGTGCTTGAGGCGACGGCGGTATTCCCGCGCCACCCTCCACTGCTGCAGGGGCTGCACCTTGATCCAAATGCGCAGCGTGATCCCCCGCTCCCCCAGATCATCGACACCGTGCATTTCGGGGGGCTCGAGGATTTTTTCCCGCCAAGCCGGCTCCCGGTACATCTGCAGAGCCACCTGCTCGGTGATGCGTATCGCCTGTTCCAGGTCATTTTCATAGGCAATCATGATCCCCAGATCCACCCGTGACCAGCCGTTGGAGAGGTTTTCCACCACCCGGATGGCACTGTTGGGAATGGAGATCAAGCTGCCTTCGGTGTTGCGCAACTGGGTTAGCTAAACCGCCGGGAAGCCCCGCACTC
>NZ_JANSIO010000441.1:0-3521 GCF_047462195.1 Synechococcus sp. R3-13
AATCGCTGCCGGGATTCCGATCCCCTACAATCAAGGGGGCTTGCTTTTCTGGGAGAGCCCGCTTGCTGCCGGCCTGTCTCTGGGCATTCTCGCTGATGTTTCCCCCTAGGCCCCTCGTTCTAACCCGTCTCTACCAGGAGTCCACTCGGCAGGCGGGGATCCCGAGATTCTTGTGTTTGTTCATACCAATTACTTCCGGCCCAAGATCAGATCAAGGTCAGATGTAGATGTAGATGCTGAAAAAATGCTGGATGGCCGTCCCGACAGCCCACCCATCACGATTGCTCTGGCCAAGGGGGCCCTGCTGCCTGAGGCCATTCAATGTCTGCAGCAGGTGGGGATCGATTTTAGTCGTTTTTTGGATCCCGGCAATCGCCTACTGCGGATTGAGTCCCCCACCCGGCTGAACGGGCAACGCTACGAAGCGCTGCTGGTGCGCACGCACGATGTGCCGGTGTATGTGGAGTATGGGCAGGCGCAATTGGGCATTGTCGGCTACGACATCTTGCGAGAGCGCTATGCCGGCACCGCAGCGCGGGTGGCCCACCTGTTGGATCTCCAATTTGGCCACTGTCGTATGTCGGTGGCTCTTCCCCAAGATAGCCCCTACCGCTCGGCAGCTCAGTTGCCTGCTCATGCCCGCGTGGCTTCCAAGTTTGTCGGCTGCGCCCGCGAGTATTTTGACCGTCTGGATTTGCCGGTGGAGCTCATCTCTCTCTATGGCTCGGTGGAGCTGGCCCCCCTCACCGGTATGGCCGATGCCATCGTCGACTTGGTGGCCACAGGGCGCACCCTGAGGGAGAATGGCCTGGTCGAGCGAGACTGCCTATTCGAGAGCACAGCTCGTCTGATTGCCCATCCCATCAGCTACCGTGTCAACCAGCAGCCTATCCGCGAGCTGGTCACCCAGATTCGGGAACGCTGGCTGGGATCCCTGTTGGTGGGTGGCTAATTTTGAGGCACTTCCTCTGAGGGGGATCACGATTGCGTACAATGGGGGCATTCGGGCTTATTTCCCCCAGCAGCGTTCAGATTCAAAAAAGGTTTTTCGAGGTTGATTATGCGGTACCGTCCACTGCTCGCCATCCTGTTGGCGCTTTGTTTGAGCGTCTTTGCTGTTCCGGCTGAGGCTGCCAAAGCCCCGCTGACCTATGACCAGATCCGCAACACCGGCAAGGCCGCCATTTGCCCTTCGGTCTCGGACAACGCCCGGGGCCGTATCGAAGTGCCTAGGGGGGGATCCCTGAAGCTGACGGATGTCTGCTTCCAGCCGGTGCAAATTGAGGTGGAAGAGGAAAAGCGGAACGGCGAGAAAGAGTTCATCAAGGCCAAAAACATCCTGATCTCAGCGGCCACTCTGGGGCCGATTAAAGCTGAGGTGACTCCCAAAGACGGTGCGCTGGAGCTCAAAGTGGTGGATGGGATCACCTCTCAGCCGACCACCGGCCAAATGCCCCGCCGCGAGCTGGTGCCGTTTCTGTTTAGCGTGAAAGACTTGGTCGCCACTGCCCAGGGCTCCGCCATTGACCCTTCGACCGATTTTGAAGGGGAGTTCTTGGTGCCCGGCTATCACAGCAGCACCTTCCTCGACCCGCGCGGGCGGGGATCCAACACCGGCTACGACACTGCGGTAGGTCTACAGGCTTCCAAAGATGATTTTGCCACCAACCGCAAGGTGGACGAGGTTTCCCAGGGGAAAATGTCCCTGCGGATTGCTCGCGTGGATGCCAGCACCGGGGAGATGGCGGGATCCTTTGTTAGCATTCAGCCTTCCAGCACCGAGCAAGGGGCGATGGAACCCCACACTGTTCGCATTCAAGGCCTGTTTTACGCCCGCCTGGCGCAGGAGTCTTGAAGAGGCTTGAGGAAAGCCGAGAAGAGATCCAATTTCGGGCTTGAGATGGGCAGAGATCCCGGCGATCCCTGCCTATTTCTGTTGATACTATGTCTGTCTGGGTTTGCCCGTTGGGGAAGTGTGCAGCGATAAAGTCTGGGCCAGATGCCGCCACAGGTTCATTTGCAGATGGCCGATGCCACTAACCTGCCTTTTATGTTGACTCTGGACCCAAGGGGACTCTCAATCTGGACTCAAGGAAGCCCTTTGTGAGTTCCGCTTCAGCCAGTACCGCCACCAGTGCGGATCCGAGTTCTGCTGTGCTTGCTACCCTGAACGGAGCCACTTTGCCGCAAGATGAGGTTCAGGGCAACGAGGGAAGCGATGGCCAACTACGACTGGATCGTGATCGGTGGCGGGATTACCGGGGCAGCCCTAAGCTATGAACTGGCCCGCCAGGGGGGATCCGTTCTCCTCGTGGAGAAAGAAGCGGTGCTGAAGGGGGCAACCCGCTACAGCTACGGGGGCTTGGCCCATTGGGCGGGCAAAACGCCGATGCTCAAAGCTTTGGGGGAAGAAGGGATCCAACGCTACCGCACCCTGTCAGAGGAGTTGGAGGCAGACATTCAATTTCGTGAGCTGGACCTGCTCATGCCCATTGCCCCCGGCTGTGATGTGGAGGCTGTCGAGGCGGATCTGGCCGACTGTCGCATCCCACCCCGGCGGATTTCGGTGGCGGCAGCCTGCGAGCTGGAGCCACTGCTGGATCCGGCAGCTCTGGAAGCAGTGCTCTGGGCTCGGCATGGCCACATCAACCCCTTGTTGACGGCGCTGGCCTTTCAAACAGCCTTGCAACGATTGGGGGGATCCCTCTTGATCGCAACAGCAACGGCCCTGCGGCGGCAGGGAGCGCGCATCACGGGCGTAGAGTCCGGAGCCGACTGCTACGGAGCAGGCCAGGTGGTGGTGTGCGCCGGCGGCTGGACACGGGCTCTGTTGCGCCAAGCGGGAATCCGGGTGCCCATCTACTACACCCATGCCGAATCCCTGGAGCTGGAGCCCTCGGATTTGCAATTGAAAGCGCTGGTGATGAGCGTGCCCGTGCAACGCTTGGAACTGGAACGACAAGCCGCCCATCCCGATCGGGATCCCCTTTGGGACGAGCCAGGGCACGAGCTTTGCCCGCCGATTCTGGATGCCGGGATCCTGCAATTTGTAGATGGCAGCATTCGCATGGGCCAGATCAGCCGGGTATTGACGGATCCCCATGCCGAGGTGGATGCAGCCGCCAGCGAAGCCCAGATCCGGGCACAAGCCGGTCGCTACCTGCCCAAGTTGGCCCACCTGCCCGGACGGTGGTATCACTGCTTGGTGGCCTTTAGCGCTGATCACCAGCCTCTGGTGGGATCCCTGCCCGGTTGGGAAGGCTTGCAACTGTTTTCCGGCTTCAGCAACCCCCTGCCCATCGTGCCCGCTTTGGCCCGTCGCTTCGCCCAACAAGCCTATGGACAGGCGGATGAATGGATCCCTGCTCTATCGCCGGGGCGGTTTGCCCAGGTTTGGAGTTGATGCCTTGCCTGCTCTCGATGCTCCTCGCCGAGCAAGTGTAAACTACCCGCACCACTCATGCTGACGCAAAGCGCTCGGCGCCGCTAAAGCGAAAGAGTGCGGGCTTTCAGTAGCCCTG
>NZ_JANSIO010000441.1:3531-3615 GCF_047462195.1 Synechococcus sp. R3-13
GCCAGAGAACAAAACAAGCTCGTTCGCGAAGCGAGCCGTAGGCTTAACCTCCAGGCTGGTTTACGGCAGCCCCCAAGAGCGCAA
>NZ_JANSIO010000442.1:0-950 GCF_047462195.1 Synechococcus sp. R3-13
CCACCCGCCCCGGCAAATAGCCGTAGAGGGAGAAAGCCGCCGCTCCTCCCCCCAGATAGAGCAACAGGGGATTTTTTTCCCGCACGCCCTTGAGGAGCAAGGCCAGGGCCGCACACTCCACCAGCACAATCAGGTTTTCCCGCATGGCCATGCGGCTGATGCCCAGCAAGGCGTGGTTGGATCCCAAGAGGGCCGCCCCCGCCAAAGCCAGCCGGGATCCCCAGAATGCCCGAAAAAACCCGTAAGCCACCAAAATGGTGATCACCCCGAAGGCGGCATGTACCGTGCGCACATTGAGCAGCGTGACTCCCCCCATCAGCCGCGTCAGGCCGCCGAAGAGGCTGAACATGAAGCGGGGGAAATAGAAATACTCCGGCATCAGCCCAAAGATATCGGGGTAGCGCACCCCTGAGGCGCGACGGGCCATGGAGGTGATCACAATCTCGTCAGTATTGATCTGAAAAGGGATGTTGGGCAGGTCGTAGAGGTAGATCGGGGCAAAGACCAACACCAACAGCCCCAGGTGCAACAGCTCCTGTTGCCAGCGCAGCCGCGTCGGATCCCAAGGGGGTTGAGCCGGGGAAAACTGCGCCCAATACAACCCCACCAGCAGGATGCTCAGCAGCCAGAGGCCAATCTGCAGCACGTGGTAGCCAAACACCCCGTACCAGAGGATCAGGGCTACCCCCAAGCCCAAGCCGGATCCCAGCAGGGGCAGATGCCGGGAGGTCATCACCCTATCCCAAACCGCCATAGAACCGATACGACTGGAATCAGGAACGAATCGATCCCTCTCAGCCTACCAGGCGCAAGATGCTCGACAAAACCAGAACTCAGTCAGCGCCCTCCCCCCTAGTCTTTCTCCCAAGGGGCGAGGGGAGATCAGAAAAGGTTGGAATCAAAACTTTGCCCCACCTGTTCTAGGTTGTGTTGATCTTTCATTTGAGCCA
>NZ_JANSIO010000443.1:0-980 GCF_047462195.1 Synechococcus sp. R3-13
CGCTTACTCTATCTCAGATTGGGTGGATAGATTCAGGGCCAGCTCGACCCGCGGAAGACAAACCCCAGAACCCTTCTGGGCCAGAGCGTTGTGTACACAGGCTCTCATCCGCGATGATGGGCTGTGGCCGCCACCTTCTCCAAAGGCAGCACCATGACGGAGGAGCCGATTCCACTGTTGGATTTGACGGGGCAGTACCGCGCTTTGGCCGGGCTGTTGCAGCCGCAGGTGGAGGCTCTGCTGGCCTCTGGCCAGTACATCGGCGGGGCGGCGGTGCAGCGCTTTGAGGAGCAGTTTGCCCAGTTTTTGGGGGGTGGCTCTTTGGAGGCCGTCGGCTGCAATTCCGGCACCGATGCCTTGGTGTTGGCTTTGCAGGCTTTGGGCATCCAGGCGGGGGATGAGGTGCTCACCAGTGCCTTTAGTTTTTTTGCCTCGGCTGCCGCCATCAGCCGGGTGGGGGCGCGTCCGGTGTTTGTGGATGTGGATCCGTGCACCTTTAACCTGGATCCGCAGCTGCTGGAAAGGAGCATCTCCTGCCGCACCAAGGCGGTGGTGGTGGTGCATTTGTTTGGGCAGGCGGCCAACATGACCCAGATTCTGGCTATTGCCCGGCGGCACGGCTTGGCGGTGGTGGAAGATTGTGCCCAGGCGGTGGGGGCCTGCTGGGGGGGCAGGCCGGTGGGCACTTGGGGAGAGGTGGGCTGCTTCAGCTTTTTTCCCAGCAAGAATCTGGGTGCGGCTGGGGATGGGGGGGCGGTGGTGACGCGGGATCCCCAACTGGCCAGTCGGGTGCGGGCGCTGCGGGAGCATGGGCAGACCCGTCCGTACCACCACGAGTATCTGGGTCTCAACAGTCGTTTGGATGCGCTGCAGGCGGTGATTCTCTCGGTGAAGTTGCCTTATCTGCGGGAGTGGAACTGGCGGCGGCAGGGGATTGCGGAGTGTTACCACCGCTTGCTGCAAGGGATCCCGGGTTTGAT
>NZ_JANSIO010000444.1:0-836 GCF_047462195.1 Synechococcus sp. R3-13
TTTTGCATTGAGCTTGAGTTAAGTAAAGGAGCGTTTTGAATCATGCAAACCCCAATTGTTGACGCCATCGCCACTGCCGATAGCCAAGGGCGCTACCTGAGCAACAGCGAATTGCAGGCCATCAATGGCCGTTTTCAGCGGGCTGCCGCCAGCATGGAAGCCGCTCGAGTTCTGAGCAGCCGTGCCGACGAGCTGGTGCGCGGTGCCACCGAAGCGGTTTACGCCAAGTTCCCCTACACCACCCAACCCGGTGGGCAGTGCCACACCCAAGCTGGCAAGGACAAGTGCGCCCGTGACGTGCGCCACTACCTGCGCTACATCACCTACTGCTTGGTAGCCGGTGGCACCGGTCCTCTGGACGAGTATCAGTTGGCCGGGATCCGCGAGATCAACGCCGCTTTTGAACTCTCCCCCAGTTGGTTCATCGAAGCCCTGCGCTACATCAAAGCCAACCACGGCCTGACCGGGCAAGCGGCCACCGAGGCCAACACCTACATCGACTACGCCATCAACGCGCTCAGCTAAACCCTTGGCTTGGGATCCCTCTAAAAGGGCGACGCCGGCTAGCCAGTTGGCTCATCCCATAAACCAGGGGGGATGGCGAGGGAAGGTTGTTGAGGGCAACGGTGGTGAGCCTGCTACGTTGCGGAGAGATACGTTTGACCACGTGGGTTTGCGGATCAGTCTCCCCAATAGGAAGGCGCCACTGTTGCTCTTCTGCAGCTTGGGGCTGCCGATTTTTGATTTCTAATTTTAGTTTTCGATTTCTACAGTCGTTTCAGGCTAGGGTGAGACGCCTGGGCTATTGATCGCGCCAGCGGGACGGAGTCCTTGAA
>NZ_JANSIO010000445.1:0-4286 GCF_047462195.1 Synechococcus sp. R3-13
CAGTGCGGGGCTCCTGCGATTTCTAGCTGACCAAGGGATCCCCCAGCTTGGAGGGGAGCGACAAAAGTCCAGGAGATCTAGGCTACCACCGGATGCTGTCGATGACTTGCCGCAAGATCTGGGCCGAGCGGTGCAGCTGCTTGCGCTCGCTCTCGGTGAGGGACATGGCCAGCGTGCGTTCCACCCCCTGCCGCCCGACCACTCTGGGCAAGCTGAGACAGACCTCTGGCAGATCGTACTCCCCTTGGGTGAGGCTGCTCACGGTTAAAACGCGGTGTTGATCCCGCAGCAGGGCTTGGACAATTTGCGTCACCCCTAACCCGATGGCGTAGCTGGTGGCCCCTTTGCGACGGATGATCTCGTAGGCAGCGTTGCGCACCTGCTCGAAGATATCCCCCAAATAGGCGGGATCCCAGTCCGGCGAGAGTTCCCCAATCGGGGTGCCGGCGATGTTCACCTTGCTCCAAACGGCCACCTCGCTATCTCCATGTTCGCCGATGATGTAGGCGTGCAGGCTACGGGGATCCACCCCCAGGCGCTCCGCCAAAAGATAGCGAAAGCGGGCTGTGTCCAAAACCGTCCCCGACCCAATTACCTGCCCTGCCGGCAACCCCGACAACTTCAGGGAAACGTAAGTCATGATGTCAACGGGATTGCTCACCACCAAAAGGAGTGTGTCAGGGCAATGCGCCATCAAGGCCGGGATCAAGCCTTTGAAGATCTCGACGTTGCGCTGCACCAAATCCAAACGGGTTTCTCCAGGCCGCTGCTTAGCCCCTGCCGTTAAAATCACTACATCTGACCCGGCGCAATCCGCCAGTTCCCCTGCCCGTATCCGCGTCGGCTCCACAAAGGGGATCCCGTGCACCAGATCCATCACTTCCCCTTCCAGCTTGTTGCGGTCGATGTCGTGAAGGACCAGCTCATCCAGAGTGTTCTGGATTACCATCGAGTAGGCACAGGCCATGCCTACCTGGCCGGCGCCGATGATGGATCCCTTCAAAAGGCGGCGAGAAGTCAGCCCCTCGACCTGCTGCTGGGAGCGCTGCTTGGGTTGGTGCTTAGAAACAGTCATGGCTGCAGCCGCTACTCTTCGTTCTCCAGCTTAAGCCTGCCTAGAGGAAGAAAAAAACAGGCTACCGCTCTCCAGAAGAACTGGAAAGGCGAGAAGAGGCAGGATCGGTTGCCGCAGCGGACTGGATCCATCTGAAACAATAAAAACAATAAATAGCCCTCTAACCTTCAACAGTCCTCAACCCGGCTGCTGGGTTAGCCGCTGCCAAAGCTGCGGAGGAATGCGCTCGTGAGGACACTTTAGGGACTGAATCTGAGCTAAATCTTCCGGCATGTAGTGCAAGGCTACCCGCGCTGCCGGATCCAAAAGGCTGCGCCGTCGTCGGTTACATTGCTCCGCTTCTCCCAGAAACACGTCTAGCCAGCCATCTCGCTCTTGGTAGCGAATCCTCAAAGCAGAGAGAGAAGGCAGAGCAGAGGAAACTTCTTTGCGGTAGAGCCGAAAGCCCTGCTCCAGACTCCAGCCCAACCACCACTGAGGCGCCAATTGCCCCAACTGCCTACACCACACCCCCGCCTGAACCTGTTGCCATGCCATGCTTGCCACTCCGCAGCTTGTTCTCCTGAGAAGACTTAACTGCAAATCTTTAGCAATTGCTACTTGGGTAAGCACTCTACCAGACTCCTCAAGCTTAATGCAAGTCTTTATCAAAGAGGATCCCTACTTTGCCGGCACGCTATTGAAAGCTAATCTCAATAGAGCTATGCTGTTACTCGGTTGAGTGGTGGAGTTGTATCCATCAGTCTTCCTCTCTTGCCTTGGATGCATCGGGGATCCCACGCCCGCGGAATTAGCCATCCTGGGTCTGGCAGGGATCCCTTTTCCAGGGCTAGCTGAGGTTCTTTCTAATGAGAGCCGTTCTAACTAATAGGAGCCTGGTTCCTTCCCAAGCGTGTCGATGTACGGGTAGAACAAGTTCGGGAGCCAGAAGCGGTTTAACCTTGAAAACGGCGACGCATAGCCCTTCACGTCGGCAGGACAGGCTTTTTAATAGTTCTTTTAATTAACCTCAAGAGTTGCTTCAAAGAATATCCCCTCCGGAGCACCCAAAAGCCCGTGCCAGCCCGGGGATCTTTTGTATCGAGAGACACACAAACTCCCCCAACAATTCCATAGGATGACCGTAGAATGGCAGAGACAGCGTGAATTCATAGCTGTTTTTTTCGGCTTGCCCTCCCCGTTGTCCGAATCTACTGGGTACTTCTAGCCTATGGTTGAAAGGGGGACTGCTGGGCCAGACCAGGCTGGCAGCGTTTATGATGCGCTGACGCGGGCCGATCTGTGGAATCCCCAGGTCATGTACCGTGGGCGCCCGGTACAGGCTCGGGGACGGGCTGTGCTGCGCACCATGTTCGAGAGCGTCAGCGATGGGTTGTTTGTCCTTGAGTGTCTGCCCCCGGAGCCAGAAAGAGGCTCACCTCAACCGCGCTGTCGGTTTTTGGTGGGTAACCCGGCTTTTTGCAGGATGTTTTTTCTCTCCTCTCGACCTATCGAGGGAGAAGAGCTCCAGAGTTGTCTACCGCCTTCTCTGGCTGCGCAGATTCAACTGCACACCGAACACTGCCTCAGCCATGGCCGGCAAGTGAGCTTTGAGCTGAGCCTAACGGCCTCTGCCGCTCCCGACCCAGAGTCGACCCATGTTCTAATCGTTACCCTTTCTCCAGTAGTTGAGGAGAACAAGCCAATCAGCCGAATTGTCGGCTCCTGTCAGGACATCACAGCACGCAAGCAAGTGGAGTGGCAGCTACAGCGCAGCCAAAAGCAACTGTTGGAGCACAACCGGGCTCTGATGGAGCTCACCCGGCACAAAGCCCTCAGCCAAGGAGACTTACAAGCTGCTCTGCAACAGATTTGTACTACAGCCGCCCGTACCCTGGGGGTGGCACGGGTGGGGGTCTGGCTCTACACGTCGGAGCGCTCCAGCATTCGCTGCATCAATCAATTCGAGATCACCCCGGACAACCCCAAGGGATCCCATACTCAAGGGGCGGAGATCTGGGCCAAAGACTATCCCCGTTATTTTCAAGCCCTGGAGCAAGAGCGCACCATTGCTGCCGACCAAGTGGTGGCGGATCCCCGCACCGCCGAGTTCGGCAATTCCTACCTGACAGCAATGGGAGTGGTCTCGATGCTGGATGCCCCCATTCGACTGGAAGGACGGATGGTGGGTGTTCTCTGCCACGAGCACATTGGCTCCCCTCGCCACTGGACCTTGGAAGAGCAAAACTTCGCCGGATCCCTGGCGGATTTGGTGTCTCTGGCCCTCGAGATCTCGGAGCGCCGGCAAGTGGAAGAGGAGCTGCGCCAGGCTGAGGAGCGCTATCGCAATTTTTTCGAGAATGCGGTAGAGGGCATTTTTTTCACCGATGCGGCAGGTCGGTATCTCTCCGCCAACCCGATGCTGGCCCAGATCTGCGGCTACAGCTCCCCCGAAGAATTGATGCGCGAAGCGAAAGAGGTGGGCAAGCGGCAGTTCTATGTGGATCCCAGCCAGTGGGAGGAATTTGTGCGGCTATTGCAGGAGCAGGGATCCGTGCGCGGTTTTGAGTATCGGCTGCGGCGGCGGGATGGCTCGATCATCTGGGTCCGAGAAAAGGCCCGTTTGGTTAAAGATAAAGCCGGAAATATCCTCGGCTATGAAGGCATCTGCGAAGACATCACCGCCCAAAAGCAGAGCTTAGCCTACATGGAGTTTCGCGCTCATCATGATGCCCTGACAGGTTTGGTGAACCGCGAAGGCTTTCGAGAGCGGCTGCAGCAGACCCTGCAGCAATACTACAGTGAATCTCTGGCCCTCTTCTTTGTGGATTTGGATCACTTCAAAGACATCAACGATACCTTCGGCCACGGTGTCGGCGATGCCCTGTTGCAGGGGGTAGCTGAACGGTTAACCAAGTGCGTTCGCCCTGGAGATATCGTCGCCCGCTGGGGAGGGGATGAGTTCACCCTGCTGCTGCCCCGAATTGGCAGCCCCACAGTGGCAGCGCGTCTGGCTCAGCGGATTGTCGATGCCTTTCAAACTCCCTTCTCCTGCGAGGGCCATTCCCTTTCCGTGACCTGCAGCATTGGCGTCGCCCTCTACCCCCAAGACGGCGTAGAAGTGTCCACCCTTTTGCACCATGCCGACTTGGCCCTCTACCAGGTCAAAGAAAAGGGTCGCAGCGGCTTTCAGCTCTACCGGCCAGTTTCAGGGATCCCGGCAGCAGTCCGC
>NZ_JANSIO010000446.1:0-3999 GCF_047462195.1 Synechococcus sp. R3-13
AGAAGATAAGCAAAAGCGGCGGTCTCCTCCTTCCCATGGCCAGCCTGCCGGTCAAGGCCAACAGAACAGCCTTTCGGAGGCAGAACTGTTGCGGGCTCTCATCCACGAGATCCAGACGCCCCTCAGCACCATCCGCACCTTGGTTAGTCTCATCCTGAAGCGGCACGATCTGCCGTCGCGGGTACGGGAATACGTGGAGAAAATTGACCGCGAATGTACCGAGCAAATCAACCGCTTCGGGCTGTTTTTCCAGGCTACAGAAACGGTGATGCCCGCTGCTACTCCACAGGAGGGGCGTCGGCTTCAGCTAGAGCCCATTGCGCTGGTGGACTTGGTGCGGCAAAACCTGCCTCGCTGGCAGGAGCAGGTGGAACGGCGGGGATCCCAACTGGAGTTGGAGATTCCCGATGAGCTGCCGGATGTGGTCAGCGATCCCAAGGCGCTGGAAGCGGTGCTGTTTGGCATGATCGACCGCATTGCCCGCAGCACGCCGGCTGGCAGCCACATTCGCGCCCAGTTGGTCAGCGCAGGGGAGCTGGTCAAACTTCAGTTTCAGGTCAACACACCTGAGGGCAGCGACGCCACTGTTGCCTCAGAGCCCAAATCCCCTCAGGCGATTGGGCAGTTGTTGGTCGTGCAGCCGGATACCGGTGCAGTAAGCCTCAGCCTTCCCGTCACCCAAACTCTGTTCCGCGCCTTGGGGGGCTACCTCACCGTGCGCCACCGCGCCCGTCGGGGGGAAGTTCTCAACATCTACCTGCCCCGCCAGCTATAAGCCACCCAGTTGGGATCCCGATAGCGTCTCAGGATTGATATGGCGGATTGCAGGGGAGGTAGGGCTAGGATCGATCTGCCAGCGCCGGGAGAGTCTAGAGATTGGATCCATGCCGAGAGCCAGAAAAGTTGCTGAACACCATCCAGAGCCTGAACCCGTCTGCGGAGCCGGAGAACCCAAGGTTAAGGGGGTCACTCTTTCTGCCCAGCAGCTTTCCACTTTGCTTCACGAAATGCGCAATCCTCTCACCGCCCTGAGCACGCTGGCCAAGTTATTGCAAAAACGCTTGCCCCCCGAGGATCGCAACCACTGGATTGGCCTGAGCATTGAACAGGAGTGCAAGCATTTGCAGGAGCTGCTGGCGGAGTTCGAGCGTTTGGACGGGATCCCGGCCCCCCTCCAGCTTCAGCCCCTCTCCTTGGCCGACCTGCTGCGGGAGTGGATCCCCATTTATCAAGCCTTGGCCGAAACCCAGGGACACCACTTTCAAGCCGTCCTGCCCCCTTCCCTACCCCCTGTACAAGCCGATCCGCGTGCCCTGCGCCAGGTGCTTGATAACTTGATCGACAACGCTTGCAAGTACACCCCGCCCCCAGGTGAGATCCGGCTGAGGGTGGAGTTGGGTGAAGATCCCTCAACTGCTTCGCAACGGGAAGTGTTCGTTGCCGTCTGTGACAATGGCCCTGGTATTCATCCTGAGAATCTGGAGCGGATCTTCGACCCCTTTTTTCGGGCAGATCTTTCTAAGCCGGGGCAGGGGCTGGGGTTGGCCATCAGCCGCGACTTGGCCACCCGGATGGGCGGAGATCTCCAGGTGGAAAGCTCCCCCCAAGGCTCCTGTTTTTGCCTGAGATTGCCCACAGGTTAGTAGGAAGATTGTAGAGATATGGGATGGCAGGTGCCGCCAAACGCTTGAACGCTAACCAGGAGCTGCAGATGGCCTCTTCTCCCCAAGCCAAACCCGAACCCCCTGCTGCCAGTCCAGCAGCCCGCATTCTGCTAGTAGATGATGAACCCGGCTTACGGGAAGCGGTGCAAGCCTACCTCGAGGACAGCGGCTTTGAGGTGATCCCGGCGGCCAACGCCCAGCAGGCTCTGCAACTGCTCAGCACGGCCCAGCCTCAGTTGATCATCTCCGACATCATGATGCCGGGCATGGATGGCTATCAATTTTTGGCCCAACTGCGAAAACTCGAGCCCTACAGCCATCTGCCGGTGGTGTTCCTCACCGCCAAGGGGATGACCGCCGACCGCATCCAGGGTTACCGGGCCGGTGTCGATGCCTATTTGCCCAAGCCCTTCGATCCGGAGGAGCTGGTGGCCATCGTCTCCAATCTCATTGAGCGATCCCGCGCTGCCAGCCCTTCGGAGGTGGTGGCCCGCGAGCTGGCCTCGATTCGCGCCCTGCTGTCGGAGCGCACCCTTGCCACAGCCACGCCTGCCCAGACCTCTGCCCCCACCCCCCTGCCCCCACCCATCAAGGTAGAGCTGACGCCGCGGGAACAACAGGTGTTGGAGAAGGTGGCAGAAGGGCTGATGAACAAGGAGATTGCCAAGCAGCTGCAAACCAGCGTGCGCAACGTGGAAAAATACGTCACCCGCCTGCTGAACAAGACAGGCACCAGCAGCCGCACCGAGCTGGTGCGCTATGCTCTCACCTATGGCTTGATTCGGCTGTAGCTCTCACCCCCAGCCCCTCTCCCCAAGGGAGAGGGGGGAAAGAGCTTACGGCTGTGGCTTGGGCGGCACGGTGACCAGCAGCTCCACCCCAAAGGCGTGATCCCCGGCAGGGTAGCTGGTAATCCCCAGCCCATCGATGCGGGTCAGCAGCTCACGGGCCTCCGGCTCCAAGCCTGCCAAACTACCCGGTAGTGTGGCCTCCAGCACTGTTCGGATCCCTTGCCAATTCAGCAAAAAGTAGCCGTAGTTGGGCTTGGGCAACTGATCGTAGAGGGTTTTCAGCGGCTCGGTTTGGGGAAGCAAATTGCCCTGGCGTTGGGCGAGGGTTTGCAGCGCCGCCGTGCTGCTGGTCACGATCAAATAGTTGCCTTCCCAGGCGCGGGTCAAAAGCGGGCGGTTAAACAAGGGATCCGCCCACGTCACCTGTCCACCCGCCTCCGTTACCCCTACTCCCGATTCTTGGGCCAGCCGATCCAACTGGGTCAGGGCCGCGTTGGCCTTGTCTTTTTGGCTGGTCTCGATCACCAAGGCTGCTCCCATGCCCTGCAACAGGGGATGGGCCTGGGCATCCGGTGCCACCAGCAGGGCCATCTCCCCATCCATCCAAGCCAGCAGATCTTTTTCCAAGTCCAAACGGGTATTGGCACGAAACTCAGCCCGCAGCTCCTCTAATGACTCCTTGACCGGCGGATCTTTTTCCAGCTCAGGCATAACGGCTTGCCAGCGCTGGGCGATCTGTTGGGTGGTCAGCACCGCCAAGGCATTGCCGGGCAGCCGCTGAATGAGTTCGCCGCGAGCCGTTTGCCACCCCCCCTGCACCTGGGTTTTCGGATCGGTCTGGGTCAACATGCGCAGCCGCAGGCCCTGCTCCTGCCAGTGGGCAGCCATGGCCAAAGAGCGCAGGGGTTGCAGGGATCCCAGCGTCGCCGGATCCAGATCCTGCATCCAGTCTTTGAAAGATTCGGGATCCTCCTGCAAAGCCTGGAAGTTGAAGTAGGCAAAGGCCAGCGTGCCGCTCTTATACAGATCGCCAACAGCGGTGCGGAAACTTTCGGAGCGGCCAATCGGCTCTGCTTCGCCGCGATACACAGCAATCGCCTGCTGCATCACCCTTGGGTCGTTGGCCACTGCCACAAAGCGGTTGCCAAACTCAGCAGTTACCCATCGCTCGCCCGGCTCTCCGTTGGTTTGCACATACAAGGTGACCCCTTGCTCCTGGCGCTGCTCGAAGTTCGCCCCTTCTGCTGCTGCCTGTTGCCGCACCTGGGCCAAGAATTGCCCGGACAAATCAGCGTTGCGGGTGCTGGCTCCAAACAGGATCCCAGGCACCGGCTCGGCAGCTCCGGGCACCAGATTGGGGATCACCACTGCCATCGTGAATTGCTCGCCAGCCCAAGCTTGCATCTCTTCCCGAGAGAACTCCTTGCCGGTTTCAGCCAAAGCTTCTGCCGTCCAGCTCTCCCACTGGGCCAAAAGGTCAGGGTGAGTGCGAAAAGATTCTTCCGGTTGGGTAGAAAAGGTCAGCACCAGGGGCGCCGACTGGG
>NZ_JANSIO010000447.1:0-949 GCF_047462195.1 Synechococcus sp. R3-13
CGCCGGGGCGGGTGGTGATCCTGGGCGGGGGAACCGTGGGCACCGAGGCGGCCAAAATGGCCGTAGGCTTGGGGGCACGGGTGCAGATTTTGGACATTAACCTGCAGCGGCTGAACGAGCTGGAGCTGATTTTTGGCTCGCGGGTAGAGCTGCTCTACAGCACGGCCCAAAGCGTGGAAGAGTGTGTTCGCGAGGCCGACCTGCTGGTGGGGGCAGTGTTGGTGCCGGGAAGGCGGGCGCCGGTCTTGGTGGGAGAAGAGTTGGTGGCCCAAATGCGTCCTCGCTCCCTCATTGTGGATGTGGCGGTGGATCAGGGGGGGTGCATTGCTACCACACGGGTTACCACCCATGCCCAGCCGGTTTACGAAGCCTACGGGGTGCTACACTACGGCGTTCCCAACATGCCCGGAGCCGTTCCCTGGACTTCGACCCAAGCGCTGGTCAACGCCACTCTCCCCTACATCCTCAAGCTGGCCAATCTCGGCTTGCCCGCTGCTTTGGAACAAGACCCGGCCTTGGCCAAAGGGCTAAACGTCAGGGCAGGCAAGCTCGTCCACCCGGCGGTGCGAGCCACCTTTCCAGACCTGGGCTAGCTCAGGCAGGGGTTGGCTCCCTGGGGAGAGATGCTACTGTCGCCAGGACAGGACATAGCGCTCCAAAGCCGCAAAAAAGGTGTAGAGCAAAATGCCCATAATGCCGAGGGCAACCAAACCCGCAAAGGCCAAAGGCACATCAAAAGAAGAGCTGGCCGACACGATCAGGTAGCCCAGCCCCTGGTTAGAAGCCACCGTCTCCGAGATCACCGAGCCGACAAAAGCAAAGGAGATGGCCACCTTCAACGAGGCAAACAGGTAGGGCATGCTGTGGGGTAGCCCCACCTTGGTGAAGATCTCCCAAGAGCTGGCCCCCAACGAGCGCAGCACATCCCGCATTTCGGCTTCCACCGTCT
>NZ_JANSIO010000448.1:0-964 GCF_047462195.1 Synechococcus sp. R3-13
GTTCAGCAGTGTTCAGCGTAAATGTATCAGTCCTTTAGCCACTGCCTTCTGCGAGCATTGTCCGCCTGCCCCCACTAATAGCGCGACACCGCCGGATGTCCACCAATGTACCAGCGCCAGGGGATCTCGGCTCCTTGGGTGATGCCGATGCGGGTGGTTTGGACGATGGACAACTGCGTTTGCCAAGAGGGGGATCCCTCCAGCCAAATGCCTTCCTGGCCGGCTTCCGCCCGCTCTAGCCGCCAGCCGTTGTGGGATCCGTCGATGCGCAGTGCTTGACAGAGCAGGCCCGGCCCCGCCGCCGCCCGTGCTGGCTGATTCTGTTTGTTGGCCGGGATCCAGTCTGGCAGGCGATCCAACTGAGCTGCCCGGATCAGAACCGCCGCCGGGATCCCTTCTGGCTCGGTAACGATATTTAGACAGTGGTAGAGGCCGTAGATGCGATAGATGTAGAGATGCCCTGGCGGGCCAAACATGACCTGGTTGCGTTGGGTCTTGCGGCGGTAGGCATGGCAGGCCGGATCCCCAGCCGTGTAGGCCTCCGTCTCTACGATCTGGGCCCGCACCTGCAGCCCATCGGCAAATTGCCGCACCAGAACCATGCCCAGCAAGGCAGGTGCCACCAGCGGGGCCGGCTGGCTCAACCACTCCACAGCGTCCACGGCAGGCTTGGCAGCCCTCAGCCCCCAGCAACGGCAGGGACGATGCTCACCTCATCCCCATCTTGCAGAGGGGTGTCACATCCCTTGAGGAAGCGAATGTCTTCGCTGTTCACATAAAAGTTGACGAAGCGGCGCAATTCCCCCTTCTCATCGCACAGCCGCGCCTTAATCCCCGGACAGCGTTGTTCCAAAGCATCCAACAATTCGCGGATGGTGGATCCCTCGCAATTCACCACCCCCTGATCCTGGGTGAGCGCCCGCAGCGTGTTGGGAATCAGCACCTTGACTGCCATAGCCCAATG